>NZ_MAYF01000062.1 GCF_001684955.1 Chryseobacterium contaminans
TACAAGGTAAAATCTAAGATTTTAAAACGAAACTATAAAAACAAAAATCCTTTATTCTGAAAGCCTTGTCTGATCTTAATGGTTATATTCTTTACTATTGTGTTGCTTTAATGATGGCTGTCGTAATCTGCTCTTCTTTCTTTTTTGAATAGGTAGAATCAAAAGGTTCCATTACATTGAATAAATATTGATAAAAAGGAGTAATTTTCTGAACATTTTCAGATTCTTGCATCGCTTTCTCTTTATCCATTTGCTGAAGGTTCTTCACGAAATCATTAAACTTTTTATCAACCGGTTCTACAGATTTCAGCAGATAGTTCTTAGCTTTATCATTTTGTCCTAATGTTCTGTAAGCCTCTGTTACCGCAGAAACCACAAGGGAATATTCCATAGGCTTAGACCTCATCTGTGTTCTGGCAGCTGCTCTGAATTGAGGAGAAAGACTCAGGTAATAATCATATTCATAAAAAATCTCTTTTTTAAGACGCTCAGCCAGTTGAAGACCTTTCTGTTCCTCGCCTGCAACAATATAAGCTGTGACAATTGAACTTAATGAGCGTGGATCATTGTACTTTTCTACAGGAATTTCTTTTGCGACAAGGTGGAGCAATTCTAAAGCTTTTGCTTTTTCACCATTCTTTACCAGTGCAGAAACCGCTCTGCTCACTGACATCCTATAGTTCATAATATCGGATATAACTGTATCATCATAATGATTACTAAGGTCTTTAAAATTACCCCACTTGTAGTTTTTCACTACATTATAAAGTGAATGCGCATCTACCCTTCCTTTATCTCCATCCGGACTTTGAGTGCTAAGGATAGGAACCAGTTTGTAGCTGAAGCCGTCAAACTGAAGGTAGTTATCAAGATAAAAGATATTTTCACTGTCATACAGTCCTCCGGATGAGAAACTGATTGGACGTTTCCAATCAAAATTGGCCAGTATATCAAGCATGATGAGATGACTTTTATAAAGAGTATTGGCTTCATAATTAATTACAATCTGATCTATGGTATCCGGAAGATCTGCCTGATTAATAATTCCAGACTTCACGGCATTTTCTTTATTGACAGGAAATACAAATTTATGTACCGGAATAATATTGTATTTCTCATATTCTTTTTCACCGAAATACATTTTCAGCAACTCATCTTTTGCCGGAGATTTGTATTTCAGGAATTTCAATGCCTCTTTTAACGTCATTGAATCCTGAGTCAGATATTTTCTGAATTCCTGAAACTCTGTATCGGGAGCGCCCTGATCTTTTAACATGGCAAACAATCCTTCCCAATCTTCTTTTTTCATCAGATACACCTGATCATTTACTCCATCCCTGTAGTCTTCATGGGTTAATTCACCCGGAATACCCATGGCATTGTAAGTTCTTCTTTTGACCTGATCAATGTTCCATGGCGTTGCCAGCAGGGTAAAGTTTACTGTTTTTACATCATCCCGGAATCTTTCTGTTTCCTGTAATCCCCAAACCGGATAGGTATCGTTATCGGCATAAGTAAAAACAATCCCGTTTTTAGGTAAAGAGGCCAGGAAAGAATAAGCTGAGTCATGAGCGGCAGATTTCCTGCTACGGTCATGCGGAACATAATTCTGGAAGCCCATCATGAAAGGAATTCCCAATAAAATGATCCCTGTTATACTATTGGCAACATTAGATTTTAGTCTGGATTGAATAAACCATAGAATACTTCCTGCCCCCAACCCGATCCAAATAGCAAATGCATAAAATGAACCTACCATAGCATAGTCTCTTTCTCTTGGCTCAAAAGGCTTCACACCTGTATAAAAAACAATTCCGATACTGGTGAGAATAAACAGTGAAAGAAGTGCATAAAATCTTCCAAAATCCCTGTTCAGCTGAAAAAAGAAACCGATTAGTCCCAATATGAGGGGCAGGAAAAAGAATTTCACAGTACTTTCATTCTTGAACTTAGCAGGCATATTATCCTGACTGCCCAATAAAGCATTATCAATAAAAGAAAATCCGGAAATCCAGTTTCCATGGGTATTTTCCATATGTCCTTGTAAATCATTCTGTCTTCCTACAAAGTTCCATAACAGGTATCTTACAAAATAATATCCGTTCTGAAAGGTGAAGAAATAGTCCATGTTCTGCGCAAACGATGGTCTTTGAACATTGATCAGATCGTAAGGTTTTACTTTCATATAATCTTCAACCGTAATAGAGTCATCTTCATATTTGGCTCTCAGTTCATCAAAAATCTGCTTAGCCTGAGGATTATCTGCCACATCTTCATTATCATAATTAAATGTAAAATCAGGAGCTCCGTACATCGATATATAGTTAGCCATCACTTCTTTATCTTCACTGAACATTCTTGGCATAAAGCTCATATGAGATTTATTGTAGACGTAATTAAACCTTTCCCCTGTTTTCCTGTAGGTTCTGGTCTTTTCATCCTTTTCATAAATATCTCCTGTGATTTCTCTTTTATAACTTCCATCTTCGTTTTTTTCCAATCCTTTTCTGTCTAGAGCAGCAGTATAGTTTTGTCCGTAAATAGTAGGCCAGTCTCCATATTGTACCCTGTTGTAGTAATCCTTCATCCCAATGGCCGTATCAGGATTATTAAGGTTCATGGGTGGATTCGCATTCGCCCTGATGGGAATTACCAGCCAGCATGAAAAGCCTATGATCATATATACAACAGATAAAACGACAGTCTGATAAATATTCCTTTTTGTTTTCCTTGCATATTTAATCATGAAATAACAAACAGCAGTCATCAGAACAAAGGCTGCAACAGTTCCGGAATGGAAAGGAAGACTTAAGCCGTTCACAAAGAAAATTTCCAATTGTCCGAACATCGTCATAATCAATGGAAAAATAATTTTAAAGACCAATGCAAGAACACCCAATGTGATAAGGTTAGCGACAATAAAACTCTTCCATGTAAATGGATAATTCCTGGCATAATAAACCAGACATACTGCCGGAATGGCCAGCATACACATCATGTGTACTCCCACTGAAAGCCCGAGAATAAAGAAAATAAGAATAATCCATCTTTCATTATCCGCTGCCTTGTATTCGTTTTCCCATTTGGTAATAAGCCAAAGTAAAATCGCGATAAATAAAGAAGCCATTGAGTATACCTCTCCTTCTACCGCTGAAAACCAAAATGTATCTGAAAACGTAAAGCATAAGGCTCCAATAGCACCTGCAAACAAAATTGAAACCTCCTGAGATCTGGTAACGTCTTCAAAATCTTTATCTAAAAGACTTCTTAAAAAATGAGTAATCGTCCAGAACAGAAACAAAATGGTGAACGCACTACAAAGTGCAGACATAGCGTTGATTACTATAGAATAATTACTGCTGTTTCCCAATGCAAATATGCTGGCCACGGCTCCTACAATTTGAAATAGCGCAGCTCCCGGAGCATGGGTTACTTCCAGCTTAGATGCTGAAGAAATATACTCCCCACAATCCCAAAAGCTCAGATAATGCTCCATGGTGGAGAAATAAGTAATTAATGCAATACAGAAAAGGAACCACCCCAGTACAGTGTTCCATTTTTTAAAAGACCAGTTTTTCATATAATATTTTCCAATATTGATAAGACAACTGGCAGAAAAAAAATATTACATCAACTTGTGACTTTTTTAATAAACTTGGCTGGAAAATGGAGGCTGGAAGTTATTGTTAGACTGAATATGAATCCAGATTATATTTAGAAAATTTCAATAGCAGAATTATAATTTATATTTCAACTACTTCCCTCTTCCAGCTTCCTCCTTATAATTTAATACGTATTATTCAGTCCGCCATCCAAAGGAATATTGGCTCCCGTAAGATAAGAAGCATATTCTGAAGCCAGAAAAGCTACCAAATGGCCATATTCTTCCGGTTTTCCGAATCTTTTCATGGGGATTTTATTTTCTCTCGTTTGTTTAATCTCATCTTCAGATAGACCTGCTTTTTGAGCATCATGGCTGATTAGGCTCTGGATACGTGCTGTATCAAAATACCCTGTTAAAATATTATTTACCGTAATATTATGCTGAGCAACTTCATTGGATAATGTTTTTGCCCACGCCATTACAGCTGAACGGATAGAATTGGAAAGCGCCAGACTTCCAATGGGTTCTTTTACAGAGAGTGAAGAAACATTGATGATACGACCGCTTTTCTGTGCAATCATATGAGGTAACGCCAATAAGGTTGTTTCACAGACTGTTTTAAATAGGAGGTCAAAAGCTTTCTGATAATCTGCCACGTTTTTATCAACTGCAAGTCCCGGCTCAGGGCCATTGGTATTATTTACCAGAATATCGATGGAATGGGTGTTAAAATATGTAGTAATGATCTGTTTATAGCTTTCAAAATCAGAAAAATCGGCAACTAAATATTGATGTTTCTGATCCGGATTCACCATCGGCAATGCAACTGTAAAATCTTTAAGTTTTGCCTCATTGCGGGCCATTACTGTAACATTTGCGCCACATTTGGCCAGTTCAATGGCAATTCCTGCGCCTATTCCCTGGGTAGCGCCACCTACCAAAGCGTTTTTTGAAAAAAGTTGAATATTCATAAGAGATATATGATGGTGTTTTAATGTATATAAAGGTAAGAAAAAAGTTACGGAACAAATTGAAATTTAATGCTTTAAATATTACTAAAAACCATCTTATAACCGGAATACCTCACCTCATTTTTAAAGTTTCCAAATAAAAAAAAGCCCGCAGATCAAACTGCCGGACTTTTTAATAGTATAGCTAAAGCTTATTCGATGCCGGAGATTCTGTATAATTAAAACTTCTGTTCAAATATTCAGAAGCGATCTCCCTATTTAAAATTTCTTCTACCTCATCAAATGTTACCAGCCCCTCAGTTTCAAATGAGCCACCATTAGGGACTTTATAGGTATACTCAAAAATATCACGCTGATAAATGGTGTTCAGAATTTCTACCTGTTTTGCCGTGAGATATAGTTCATGCGTTTTCAACTGATTGAAGAGATTCTGTTTCAGGTCTTCTTCTTCCTCTTCATAAAATATAGAACCTTCATCTATTTCTGCTACTGATTCCAGAAGCTGACGGAATATAAAATCCTGAAAATTTCCGGCCAGTACCTCAGCTTCCTCGTCATCATGAGGAATAAGAGTTACAGGAACTGCTCCATCTTTTTGCAGATCAAACTGAAAGGCATACAGATCTCCGGCTCCATTCTGTGCAAATGGAATGAATTGGTAACCCGGATGAATATTTCTGTAATCTTCTTCATCAGACATTTCATCAATAGAGGTTTCAACAAGTTCCTGATCATTCCAGATTTCAATATCAAATCCAAATAAAAGTAAGGGTGGATTTTCTTTTAACTTTGGAAAAGTGTCATAGTACCAGCTTGATCCGGACGCGCCCCAATCCAGCATATTATTCGCAGCTAATTGTTTGTAAATATCAGGATATTGAATGTTATATTTCTGTTCTAATTCCTCTAAGTTCATTGCTTTTTTAATAATTTGATTTGACTCTTTTATAGTATCCCAGCATACGGAACATATAATTTTGTAACCGCAATCCTGGGACCATTGATCCTGTTCTTCATCTGTTCTTGTTTTGCTCAGGGCTTTTTCACATTCATTACACCAGGCCATATTTTCCGGCTCAAATTCATGAAAACCTATAGGCTCATGGCTGCCGGCAAGAAGGTGGCTGCATAGTAACTTCAGGTCCTGTTGCCCATGCTTGTCACAGTAAACATGTTGTGCTTCTTCCATGTTTTTAAGTATTACGTTCCATACAGATATAGGAAGCATTGTTTTTATCATAAAACACTTCTATAAAAGGCTCATCTTTTAATCCAATCTGAAAAAGAAACTCCAGGTCTTCATTCCATTGCATAGGCGCATCATCTTCCGGCCAGGTCATGGCCCATCCTCCCTGATAAGCAAAGATTCCTTCATATGAATAGATAGGGTGAGAGTCCATCCAAATATCTGTATATTCATCTGAAGCAAAAGCCAATAAACTGCACAGATCGTCCTTATCACCATCATTTTCAGTAATCCATTGCTGGACTTCTTCATCTCCATAGTGCATTAAAGTTTCAAACGGTGGATAAATCTCTCTGCTTTTTCCGGTTAATGCTGTATATTTATTTAAATCTATTGATTCTATGTTGATGGGAAGAAATTTGAATTCATCCTGATCTTCGGTAAGCCCCATCCATTGATCTAAATGTTTCACCAGGAAACGAACAGGTTCATCTTCGTTGGCATAAGCTGTTTTTTCATCAGACACCTGGGCTGAAACGAATACTTGTGCCTGGCGGATCATAGGCTGTGCTTTTTCCTTTAATTGGTCTATATTCATGAGAAATATTAAAATGATAATAGTGGTGAATAATTTTCTTTTGACTTCAAAAATAGAGGATTTTATCAGGCATTGCAATCTTAAAGCTTCTGTTTCTGTTAAAATTAAACAGTGAAAGGATAAATTTCACTTAATTCCGGATGAATGGCATCCAAAGCCTTATAGAACCTCTGTCGCACAGGTTCTGAAATATCATCGTGCTCATCAAAATACAGGTCCAGCTGCCGGATAACAAATGCCACCTGCAGCCATTGTTCAAAGCTGATGTTCATGGGTTCTAGTGTTTCATCATAGTCATGGTTATAGAAGAAAACTGTTCCATTCTTATCCAAAAACCAACGGTCTCCCTGTCCGTTTCCTGCAAAGCACCAATAATCCTTTAATACAAATTCTTGATTTTCATTCGCTGCTTCAACAGCATTGTATAAAATAGCTTCGGAGGCAATCTCTGTTGTTTTTATCAGAGTAACTACCCTTTTATACTGTTCAGGAAAGGGAAAATCAATAGCTTTGGGAAAATTCTGAATGTTTCCTTTTTCTTTTAAAACCTCAGCTTCTATTTCTTCAATTGATAATATTGTAAATGAAATCATTCTTAGATTTTACCTTGGGTTTTCAGTATACACTCAATTTTCAGATCATGTTTTTTCACAAGCTCTACAAAAGCCTGGGTAACAAATTTGACTCCCTTGTTTTCATCCTGAACAGCATATTTCACATCCGGTAACGTAATGTCTTCAAAAGTGAAACCCATTCCTTCAAAATCTTTT
Organism: Chryseobacterium contaminans; assembly: GCF_001684955.1. Lineage (GTDB taxonomy): Bacteria > Bacteroidota > Bacteroidia > Flavobacteriales > Weeksellaceae > Chryseobacterium > Chryseobacterium contaminans. The sequence continues at coordinate 7,130 of NZ_MAYF01000062.1, forward strand.
ACGATAGGAGCCGTTTTAAGAAATAATGCAGCGTAGACAGGTATTGGCTGGCCTTTCAGCATACAAGGAATAAATTCAATTTCATCCTGAACTTCTGTTTTAAGAGCTATAATAGCTTTCTCCGAAAATAAATCTCCCACACCACCCGTATAGCAGGTATAAAGATCATAGTCTTTTAAAAAGTCATCAAGATTTAAACCATATTCTTTGGTAAATTCTTCTTTAATAGGAATGATATTATTCCTGATTGGGTTTTCTCTGCATTCAGGAAGTTGAAATTTATCAAAAATATGTCCTTGTTTATCAATTACTGAGAAATAATAATCTTCTTTCGGGTGAAAGGAAAAAAGGGTATACAAATTCATACTTTACTCATTAGCATCAGTCAAATATAGCTATTCTCCGGTACTCGGGAAGGATATTTTGTTATTTAAGTAATGAATCAATTTCCTGATAAAAAGAGTCTTTGCTGTAATCTGCCACTCCTGTGTGATGAAGCCGGATTGCTCCTTTTTTATCCAGTACAACGGTAGTAGGTAGTAAACCGTTGTAAAGTTTTCCGGGAATACTGCCTGCAGGAGTGATAAAAGGGACTGTAAATCCTTTTTCTTTTAAATATACTTTTCCCAGAGCGGGATTATCGTCAAGGTTTACTGTAAGGAATACTATATCCGAATGTTTTTTATATTTGTTGTATAGCTTTTCAACGGATGGAAATTCAGCACGGCAAGGCGGACACCAGGATGCCCAAAAATTGATAAAAACCACTTTATTTTTCAGGACAGCGGTATCAATAAGGATTCCGCTCTCATCTTTCAGTATCAATCCAGTATAAGCGGCCAAGCTTCCCGGCTTCTCCTTGGGTTCGGAAATACTGGAGTTGAGAATCCCAGTGGAAGCCACCTGTCTCATCAACCATGCTTTGGCATCCGGATTAAACAATATGATGATGAACACAACTGCTAAAAGTATAGTGGAAAAATTACCTGCGATCCACTTTTTAAAATTTTCCATACTCTTCTAATCATTCTTCTGAAGCAATATAGGTTTTATATCTGGATTGAAGGTTCTTAAAAAAGAAAAATTCATTTCAGTCACTCTCCCTCAATTGAATCAATCACAGTTAAAACATAAAAACAACTCAACCTACTTACCCTATTAAAAATTAATTAAATATCTAAAAAACAGCAATTTATTTCATTTGCACTTTTCATTACCCTAGTTCGTTTTTTAATGGATTTAAACTATAATAACTTTAAAATCAATGGTTTTCCTATAGCATTTTCTTATAATCCTTTCAATTAAGATTTCCGAAAACATTGATTAACAAGGTAAAAAGTATTATTTTTTCAGTAATATCAGCATTTTAGGTGTAACTAATCTTCTATTCGTTCAACTAATCAACTGGAAACAATAAACTCCAGATACATATAAAAGAGATCTACTACTTTAAAAAAAACTAATGCAAACATCTTTTTTCAAAATTACCGCAGCCACTGCTGCGCTCTGTCTCAGTACACTGATGATGGCCCAACAGCAATCCCGTTCCGTAAGCGGAACAGTTAAGGATAAAAAAAACGGTGAGTTGCTGATTGGCGTAACGGTAAAAGTAAGTGATGATCCTTCAATTAACGTTGTAGCGAATGAGTATGGATTTTATTCTCTTTCATTACCGGAAGGAAGTCATACCATCGTTATTTCTTATCCGGGTTATAA
>NZ_MAYF01000063.1 GCF_001684955.1 Chryseobacterium contaminans
ATCTACTTTATCGCCGAAATCAAAAACAAAATTCCCTGTAGGAGTCATATTTTCAATTTCCTGATCTGAAAGCTTTCTTATCCCGGCTAATGTAAAAGAATGGCTTCCTGTAGCATCCTGTATTTTCAGAATCATGCCCGGAAGTCCTCTGAATTTATAGGGACCATCCTGAACCGGAATATCGGCTGAAAACCATGCCGTCCATTTTCTCCCTCCAAAATCAGCTGTTGCTTTCTGGACATTATATTCTTTAACTTTATTTTTTTCGGGATGAACTGTCCATTGTATAGTCCGGTTATCTGATACATTGTATTTTGTGCGCCCCATTCTGGTAATAAAAAACAGTTTATTATCAGAATAATCTTTAATGACAGTGTATTTAATTGTATTACTCTTAGAGGCTGCAGATTGCTGCATGTTTTCTATTTTTCCTGTTGCTTTCATCTGTTTGTCAAAAATTGCCTTGGAAATAGAATCATTTTTAAAGGTTGCACCACTATAGAATCTGGAAAATCCGGGAGTAATGTCGAGATACATCAGCTCATTCCTTTTATCCTGAATGTTAGTAGAGTCTGAAATATATTCATATTCATAAATGAATCTCTGGTTCTGGGAAAAAAGTTTGATAAACAGAAATAAAAAAATAATTACATGTAATTTTCTTCGGTATACCATAATATTAAAAAAAATTTATATTTTAGCTGCTAATTCAATAACCAAATATAAGATTTCACATGAAAATGAAAAAACTTACACTAAAAAAAAGCGTTGTAGCTAATCTGGACAAAAAGGCAATGGAACAAGTAAAGGGAGGAATAAGACAACCAGAAGTGGGGTTAACTCCTGAAACCTTTGGATGTGGAGAAACATCTACAGAAGATAAAGGTTGCGGTTCAAAATTATGCCAAGAGTTTGGACTAGGATAAAATTATCACTTTTACAAAATTTAAGTTTCGTAATATTTATTTATTATGAAACTTTTTTAATTTATGGAGAAGCAAATTGTACATGAAATAGCACAGAGAATATTGTCTGATAAGGAAAGAAGCAACTACGGTCTGCTTACAGGCTATATAGGCCATATGATTTTCTTATCTGAGTATTCTAAAATACAGCCTGAATATTCTAAAGCCATCAATGGTTATATTGATCATTTTTATTCTGATATAGAACAAGAAATCATTTCTCCATCATATTCAAGAGGAATTTCCGGTGTCTGTCTGGGGATAGGCTATCTTCATCTGAATAATAAAAAGCCCTTTGCCTTTGTATCCAAAAGCATTGATGAATATCTGGCTGCAGAAGCTGAAGAATATCTATCTTCTCAAAATTTTGATTTCCTGCATGGAGCCATCGGAATAGGATTTTACTTTATAGAAAGAGCTAAAGAGGGCAACAAAATTGCCATAAGGGCCTTAAAAAGTATCTTGGAAAGTCTGGATAAAAATAAGATCAGTGACGGCAAAGGCGGAGTTACATTTTTAAATTTCAACAAAGTATCAGATATTTCTTTATCCCATGGCTTATCGGCCATATTGCTGTTTTTGTGCAAGCTCATTGAAATCGGTTTTTCCTACAAAAATTTAGCTCATGATTTTTCTATATGTATTGTAAACTATATTCTGTCACAAAAAATAGACCGTCAGATTTATGGTTCACAGTTTCCATATACCTCTTTGGAAGACAGCACCAAAGGAAGCAGACTGGCCTGGTGCTATGGTGATCTCGGGATTTGTATAGCTCTCTTAAAGGCATCTGAAATACAGATGAACCGGGAACTGAACCAACATGCAACAGAAATATTGCTTTACAATACCCAAAGGAGAGACTTGCATAAAAATTTGGTTCAGGACAGCGAAATATGTCACGGAACCTCAGGAATAAGCCTTATTTATCATATTCTGAATCAAAAATATAAAATTCCGGAATTGGCAGAATGTGAAAAATTCTGGCTTGATAAAACCATAGAACTTTATCACAAAAAAGACAGTCATAATAATCTGAGTCTACTGGATGGGCTTTCAGGAACCGGCCTTGTATTACTCAATTCATTCTATCATACAGGAACTCGGTGGAGTCATTTTTTTTTAATATGAAAAAAGCAATCAAAGTAAAATATAAAGATTTCGGACACTTTATCATACGCTGTCCTTCCCTTCCATATTCGGAACATACTCCTTTCTCATATGAAAAGATAAAGGAGAATGCTTTTTTTATGGAATCTCTGTACGTTTCATCTCCTGAATTCTATGAAGAAATAGCCAATACGGAACAGCTGAACGAAAAACATAAGCTTACCCTTCTTAAATATTGGAACAGAATCAGAACAAGGTCTACTCCTTTCGGGATTTTCTCAGGAATCGGAATTGGCAATATCGGTGATGATATAAACAGCATCATCATTTCCTCTCAATATGAGAGAGCTGCAAGATTAGATATGAGCTTTTTATCGAATTTAATAAGTTACCTGCAAAACAGAAAAGAAGTAAAAACCTCACTGAGGTATTTTGCCAATGATACCTTTTATAAAGCAGGAAACAACTACAGATATTATTTTGTTAAAAAAGCAGAAAACAATAAGGATTTTAAATTTGATGTAATTCATGTTGAAATCTCAGGCTATTTAAAAAAAATTATAGACCGATCGAAAGACGGAGTCTTGTTATCTGAACTTTTTTCTATGCTCGGCGTAGAGTTTTCAGAAGAAGAGATTCGGGATTACATTGATGAATTAATTGATTCTCAGATTATTTTAAGCGAACTCACCCCTCAGATCACAGGAGAACCGTTACTCCATAAAATCACAGAATTATCAGACAGAGCAGGTTTACTTCAGATCAGTCAGATACTGAAGCAGATCAACTACCTGCTGAATAATATCAATGAAGAGAAGGATCAGGTTAAAGCCTACAGAAGTATTGAAAATATGATCCGTAAGCTGAACGTTGAATATAAAAGAAAAGAGCTGATACAGGTTGATCTGAAAAGAAAGTTTGAAAAAGCCAGTCTTAATAAAGAAACCATTAATGAAATTAAAGAGGCTATATCCTATCTAAATTCATTGGAATATTTTGAAAATGAAAACCAAAGCTTAAAAAAATTCATTTCTGCTTTCCAGGAAATATATGAAGAAGAGGAAATGCCTTTGCTGCATGTTCTGGATGTTGATATTGGTCTCGGATATCCTATTGAAGATTATGGGAATAATTATACCAATTCACTGATTAAAGATTTTGAATTGCCGGCTATAGAAATAAAGCCTAAAAAATCATCTGTATTAAAAGAGATCATCTCCCGGAAAAGAGAATACATACAGGAAATAAGATTAGAAGACGAAAAAGCAGATCTGAAAAACGATATCAATAACTTCTACCCGGTGTTTTATACCTCGCTGGATTTTGTAAATATCGGAAAACAGGCTCTTCCCAGGCTGAAATATCTGGGCGATCGGTCCGGAGTTAAATTATTGACCCGCTTTTCGCATGTAGATAAGGACATTGAAGATCTTATTTTTACAATTATCCGGAAAGAACAGAAATTAAGTAATGAAGTTTTAGCAGAAATTGTACATCTTCCCAATCCACGCCTGGGAAATATTTCTACCAGACCTCATATCAGGGACTATGAGATAACCTGTTTAACGGCTTCTGACAGAGAAAAAGAACATCGAATTCCTCTTAATGACCTGATGATATCTGTAAAAAATAACAGGATTTTACTGCGTTCAAAAAAGCTCAATAAGATAATAAAACCTGTATTGTCAACAGCACATAATTACAGATTATCTGATTTATCTGTTTACAGGTTTTTATGTGATCTTCAGTTTCAGGATACCAGAATCATCAGTTTTCCTTTTGACTGGGATCTGCCTTATACCCCGAGAATAAGATATAAAAATGTAATCATCTCACTCGCCACATGGATCATCAGGACAGAAGAGCTGGAGCACATTTTTACAGAAGAAGATGAGGACCTTTTGCTGCTGGCAATCAGGAAATGGAAGGATGGCAATCATATACCTGATCTTTTTTTGCTCTGCATTGGTGACAACGAACTTCTCATCGAATCCGGAAAAGCAGAGCATATCAAAATGTTTTTAAAAGAGATAAAGAATAAAAAAACAGTCAAAATTGTTGAATTTTTATTTGATGAACAGCATTCTGTTTTAAAAGACCGGGAAGGAAATGCTTACAGACAGGAGGTTATTTTACCATTATATTGTGATGCACAATGAAAAAGATACAAAGAAAATTCGCTCTTGGCAGTGAATGGATTTACGTTAAGATATATACAGGATATAAAACCGCAGATCATCTCTTAGTAAATGATCTCTATTCTCTTACCCGTTCACTCACCAAAAAAAATCTGATCCGGAAATTTTTCTTTATAAGATTTAGTGATCCCTTCTATCATATCAGATTAAGGTTACACGTAACAGATGTCTCCAATATCGGAACCATCATCTCATTACTCCATAAGACATTATATCCTAAAATTGAGAACAGGCTGATTACAAAACTACAGTTTGATACCTATAATCGTGAAATTGAAAGGTATCATGATCTGTTGATTGAAAAATCTGAAACAGTGTTCTGCACAGACAGCAGCTATATCATGAAGATTATCAGGAATGTGGTTGCAAATGAAGCAGAAGATAACAGATGGCTGGCAGGAATGCTCCTTATCACCTCTTTTTTGGATTGCTCAAAAATAAGTATGGAAGAAAAATTCAGACTGATGGAGGGATTGGCTAAAAGTTTTAAAAACGAATTTGGATTCGATATGTATAACTCCAAACAGTTTAACGTAAAATACAGAGAACATACACAGGTAATTAATGATGTTATCAGCAGAACTTATCTCTCAAATGGTTTTGAAAAAATATATCCGCTTATTGATAAGAGGAATAAGGAATTGAAGCCTGTCATGGAAGACATTAAAGCAATATCTGAAAAGTACAATTTGGATTATATGAGGTACCTCAGCAGTTACATCCACATGACCATCAACAGACTTTTCCCTGTTAAAAACAGGTTACATGAACTTCTTCTGTATGATATGACCAGCAGATATTATAAAAGTCTTCTGGCCAGAAGAAAGTTTGATAGTCAATAAGAATGACTTTTTTAAAGGCAAAATGACCAACTAAATATCATTCATTTTCTGGTTAAAAAAATAACAATATAAAATCTTCTGTCATCACAGAAGATTTTTTTATATGCTGAATTAAAACGATTAAAGCAGATTTCACATATTATCGTAGCTTTGTAAAACCAGTTTCAAAAAGATGAAGCATACCATTCCTACCTACGACCTGAGTGACATCTCCAAGCACCGCTTTCATATAAAAAGGATGGATGAGCATACCTATCGTACAGAGACTATTCTTATGGATAAAGGAATTCATCGCGACAGCCATTATATATTTACTTTTATGGAAAGCGGACATGTGAGAATGATGGTTGATTTCAGTACTATTGAAGCCAGAGATTCTACTATTTTCTGTGTGTTGCCAGGACAAGTACATCAAGGCCTTTTAATGGATCAGGTGAATGGTTGGTTTGTCGCGATAAAATCTGATCTGGTTCCGGATGCTGTGCGTTCTGTTTTTGAGGAATCTCTGGAGGGTATACGCCCTTTGGCTGTGGAAAAAGCATGGGTAGAAAAGTTCAATCATGCGGCTGTTATACTTCATTCTTTTTACAACGAAGAAATGTTGGCTTCCAAAGAAGGTTCTTCAGTGATACAGTCTCTGCTTCATACTTTTATAGGAATGTTTGCTTTTATTTATTCAAAAGAAAATTCTTCTCAGGCTTCTGGTGAAAATCGTTCTTTACAACTGACACGGGAGTTTAAAATCATGGTGCGACAAAGATACAAAACCATGAAAAGTCCATCCGAATATGCTGAAAAGCTCAATATCTCCAGAGGATATCTCACAGAAGTTATCCGTGAGATAACTGGTAAGCCTGCCCAACACTGGATTCATCAGGAAATCCTAATTGAAGCCAAGCGGTTATTGGCGTTCACTCACCTTACCGTAAAAGAAATTGCTTATGAATTAGGATATAATGACCACACCTATTTTAGCCGCTTATTTTCAAAACTTGAGAACCAATCCCCGTCAGAGTTCAGGAATATAAACCGATAGTTCCCAAACGGAGCAAAAAATTTATTTCATACACTTCTTCATTCTTTCTTCACATCCTCAACCACGAATTGTCCAATCATTTCCCTGAAACAGCTATCGTGCGATTTACATTTTAAAGCTTCCTTTGCAGTAAAAAATTACTCATGCCAAGTTTACCAAAATGGATCAATGATACAGTAGAAAATGTATGGTCTTCAAAATTCAAAGATTGTACAGTTATTCATATAGAAACTATTTCCCGGAATCTTCGTCTTATACGTTTTGAAACCGATTTACGGGATATTCAGTATGAACCAGGTTATGCTATCGGAATAAGAATCAATGACAGGGATTTTCGTAATTATTCCCCCTTCAATTTTAACAGGGAAGCGGGAACGTTTGAAGTTCTATTCCATCTCCACAATGATTCCGCTGTGGGAAGTCGTTTTGCAGCTCATTTATCTGTTGGAGATTCCATAAAAATAATAATTCCGAGAGGAAAGCGCTTTTTTGAACCGAATGCAAAAATTCATTTTTCCATAGGGGATGAAACTTCATTGGGAAGTTCTCTTTCCATTAAAGAAGCAGTGGAAGAAGCAGGTTCTTCATTTATCTGTCTTCATGAGCTGGAAGAAGCCCAGGCTTTGGAAAGCCTCAATTTATATGGTTATCACAGTCCCAAGAACAGTACAATGCGAATGATAGAATCTTTAACTGACTTTCTGAGAGAAGAAAAGGAAACGATTTACAATGATGATGCTATTTTTTACCTCACAGGAAACGGAACCCGAATGTCACTGATAAAAAAGTATCTTAAGGCTAAAGGAGTTTCTTCAAAATGCATCAGATCTCAGGCCTATTGGTTGGAAGGAAAAAAAGGACTGTAAAAGACAGGAAGCTGGAAATTATACATTCAAATATAGATGACTGCTGTTTTAATTTCCAACTTCTGTTTTTCATTCAATATTATTTTAGTCTTTGTCCCAGTGACTTCACTTTCTTCAACCATATTTTCCGTTGTTCTTCGTTAGAAGTCCGAACAATACCCAAATACGTCACCTTTACCGGTTTTATTCCACAAAATTCCAGCGTTGATTTTTTAAGCTGATTCACACTTGGTCTTCCGTATATCAAGCGGTAATACCAGCCCGGCTGATCTATCGTAGTGATAATATGGGCTGTTTTTCCTTTTAAAAGCTTATCCCACCATAAAGAATTCTCTCTGTATTTATAAGCGAAGCCGGGAAGAAAAAGCCGGTCTATAAATCCTTTCATCAAAGCTGGCATACCACCCCACCAAACCGGATGTATCCAAACCAGATGATCTGCCCAAAGAATGATTTCCCAGGCATTCAACAAATCCGGCTCCAACTCCATCCTTTTTTGATAGCCGAACTGTAAATTGGGGTTAAAGTTTAGATCTGCAATGATAATTTCTTTGATTTCCGCTCCTGATTCTATGGCTCCTTTTTTATAGGCTTCCGCCACTCCGAAATTGAAAGATTCTTTATTCGGATGTCCGTTGATAATGGTTATCTTTTTCATGATGCAATGTTGATATTAATGTTTTCATAAGCAGTAAGCTGAGCCAATAATGATAAAGGTTCATGCAGTTGATGACTGAAATAAACATTGTTTTCATGAGGGTTTCTCAGTAATTCTTCTGTTTTTACCCAACAATCAGTTACCACCTATTCTCTATTTATTTTTTTGACAAAATTATAGAGCTGATAAACCAATCAACAGGACAAATGTCTAAAAAGAAATTTCTTTTCTGATCCGGCTTAAATGCCGTTGGGTAATGCCAAGGTAGGAAGCAAGATACTGTAACGGAATTTTCTGAATATAATCCGGGTAGTTTTTAAGAAGTGCTTTATAACGCTGACTGGCAGTATCTCTCTGAAGCTGAAAAAACCTGTTCTCCAATTCAAGATATTCCTGCTCGGCAATCATCTTTAAAAACTTCGTCCAATTGAGATCATCCTGGATCAGAGCATCCATTTTTTCCTTTTTTAAAATCAATAATTCTGCATCCGTAATCGCCTGCATAATTTCTTTACTGAGACATCCGGAAATAAATGAGGAATAGGCGGCCATCATCGTATTGGGAAACCTGAAACAATACGTCATGTCTTTTCCATCATCAGAAAGATAGAAAGAGCGAAAAATTCCGGACCGGATAAATGCCACTTCCCTGCATTTCTCACCTTCATGGATGAAATACTCATTCTTACTGACTTTCCTTATCTCAAAAAGCTGTAAAAATTCTTCAATCTCATTTTCTGAAAACAGTTCAAAACTCCGAAAAAAATCATGTACCATTGATCTGGGTTTTCTTAATATGGCGAAAATAGATAAAACTTATTGAAAAACTGAAGTTGGAAGATTAAAAGGTTGGAAGATGGAGGCTGAAAGATAGAAGTTCCTTTTAGCCATACAATTAAAAGCGGGCATTACTAAGCAATGAAAAGAAAAACTATTTAAAAAGAACATCATAATCTCTTAGCTTCAGGCCTTTCTAAAAAGTGATTTCTTGACTGAGTAAAAAGAAAATCATCCCAGGGCGGGATGATCTACCGTTTTGAATTACTAAGTTATTATATGAAGATATGAATGATGTTTGTTGATGCAAAGATAAACAGAGCTGTAATTTTCAC
>NZ_MAYF01000064.1 GCF_001684955.1 Chryseobacterium contaminans
CACTGAATTTATGAGTAATGAGTAATGAGTAATGAGTAATGAGTAATGAGTAATGAGTAATGAGTAATGAGTAATGAGTAATGAGTAATGAGTGGCGGGCTCAGGGCTCAATATAATAATAAATTGTATTTCTCGCAGATTTTGCTTAACGCAGGTTCTTTATTTATAGCATAAACATCTGCGTAAATCTGCGAAATCTGTGGGAAATCAAATTAAACCTGAATAAATTTTTTCTTCTGATGCTGATCCGGAAGAAAGCACTTCTGATTAGCCAGTTTCATTCTGTTTCTTGAAATCATATCATATACTTTGTCACTCAGAAAACTTGGTATAATCTTACCAACAACTGATAGTTTATAGATTCCACCTAAGATACTGGCAATCTGAAGAACTGCTCTTGATTTTATAAAGTAATACTGTTTCGGTTTCCAAAGGTATAAAGTATTGAAAACTTTAGTTTCTAAGCCTCTTTCTGATAAAAACTGCTGTCCGAATTCAGATTGAAGTGAAGCGAACATAAATTGGTCTTTGGTATCCCTTTCCAGAATCCATTGAACCCAGAAATTGCAGACACCACAATCTCCGTCAAAAAATACAATATGTTTGGTTTCCCAGTTTTCCACAATTTCTATTTATTAAACATGATCCTTCTTTCTGTATCTTCTTTAGCCTGTCTGAAATATTGAACAAGATCCTTACGTTGTTCATCAGTCAGCTTGGCATCCTGATGTCCCACATAGTAAGATTCTAATGGCATTTCTTTTTTCTCAACCATTTCTATGCATTCTTCCAGTTTACGAAGCTGTCTTTGAGGTTCATATACTGCAAAGGTAGAAAAATTAAGATCCTTTCTGCCCTCATTAATATGATTTTTCACATACCATGAAACAGGTGAAATATTGGTATACCAAGGATATTTGGTTTCATTGGAATGGCAGTCATAGCACGATGTTCTGATAATTTTTGCCACTTTTTCAGGAGTGTCTTTTATTTTCAGAAAGTCCATGCCGGGGGTAGGACGAGGGTTGGTTTTATCAATAGGAAAAAACTGAATGATAATAAAAGCTACGAGGAGGATGATAAGTATTTTTTTCATAGGAAAGGGGATTCATGTTTGTGAATTATAAAGGTAGTTATTTTTTTTGGATCGAGGCGGGATGAGGAAAGCTGGAGGTACTTGATGGTGAAAAAGGTAATATTCTGTTTTATAATGAACGTAGAGCTTGGTATGAATTGATATTTTAGGACGGAAGCGGGAAGTACTTGATGACAAAGGATAGATAATGAATGCAGAACTTGGTATGAATTGGTTTTTGAATGAGAGAAAAGCCAGAGGTACTTAAACATAAAGTGAGAATTTTCTTCTTCTATTCATTAAAATAAGTATCCTGGAGATGTTTTCCGCCTATCATAACTTTCAGCCTCCAGCTTCCCTCTTCTAACCTTTCTTCTTTACATTGAGTTATTCTAAATAGAGTGGCAGCTGCTTAATGGATTTAAAAAATCACTAACTTAATACCACAATTGTGTCTTTGATTTTGATGCTGTCGGAAATATTTCTTTATAGTTTTTAACTATCATTGAAATAATTATTAATAGATTGTATTTATTGAATGAACGTTGTAAGTTTGTCATGTTCTTACAACAGAGGAATTACTTAAACCGTATTAATCAATATAAAATAAATAAACGACAATGGAAAAAGATTTGAATGACATCAGTAAATGCCCGTTTCACAATGGAACAATGAAGAAAAATGTAGCAGGTGGAGGAACTCAAAACAAAGATTGGTGGCCAGATCAGTTAAGAGTGGATCTTCTGCGCCAGCATTCATCGCTGTCTGATCCTATGGATAAGGACTTTGATTATGCAGAAGCATTTAAAAGCCTTGATCTTGAGGCTGTAAAACAAGACCTTCATGCTTTAATGACAGATTCACAGGATTGGTGGCCGGCAGATTTTGGTCATTACGGACCATTATTCATCCGTATGGCGTGGCACAGTGCCGGAACTTACCGTGTAGGAGATGGTAGAGGTGGAGCAGGAGCAGGGCAACAGCGTTTTGCCCCATTGAACAGCTGGCCGGATAACGTAAGTCTTGACAAGGCAAGAAGATTATTGTGGCCTATCAAGCAGAAATATGGAAAGAATATATCATGGGCTGACCTTTTAATTCTTACAGGAAATATAGCTCTTGAATCTATGGGATTCAAAACTTTTGGATTCGCAGGCGGACGTGCTGATGTATGGGAACCAGACGCAGATGTATATTGGGGATCAGAGAAAACATGGTTAGGTGGAGATTTACGTTATGCTCACGGTTCTGAAGGAGTAGTAGAAGGTCATTCTGCCGTTCTTCCTACCGATGATAAGGCAGATGGAGATATTCACTCGAGAAACCTTGAAAATCCATTAGCAGCGGTACAAATGGGATTAATTTATGTAAACCCTGAAGGACCGGACGGAAATCCAGACCCAATTGCAGCGGCTAAAGATATCAGAGATACTTTCGGACGTATGGCGATGAATGATGAGGAAACCGTTGCTTTGATTGCTGGTGGACATACTTTTGGAAAAACCCACGGTGCAGGACCAGCAGATCACGTTGGTAAAGAACCGGAAGCAGCCGGAATTGAATTACAAGGTTTAGGATGGGCGAGCAGCTATAAATCAGGAAGTGGAAGAGATGCCATTTCCAGTGGTCTGGAAGTAACCTGGACAGAAACTCCAACGCAATGGAGTAATTATTTCTTTAAAAACTTATTTGAAAATGAATGGGAATTAACTAAAAGCCCTGCCGGAGCTCACCAATGGGTAGCAAAAGACGGAGCTGAAATTATTCCGGATGCATTTGATGCTAATAAAAAACATAGACCTACTATGTTGACAACAGATCTTTCTTTAAGATTTGATCCTGTTTACGAAAAAATCTCAAGACATTTTTATGAAAACCCTGATGCGTTTGCAGATGCATTTGCAAGAGCATGGTTTAAACTTACCCACAGAGATATGGGACCTCGTGCCCGTTATCTGGGGCCGGATGTACCACAGGAAGAGTTAATCTGGCAGGATCCTATTCCGGCAGTAAATCATGAACTGGTAAATGATTCTGATATTGAAGCTCTTAAAGCTAAAGTTTTGAATTCAGGACTAAGTATTTCTGAATTGGCTTCCACGGCGTGGGCTTCTGCATCTACTTTCAGAGGAAGTGATAAGAGAGGAGGAGCTAACGGTTCAAGGATAAGACTAGAGCCTCAAAGAAACTGGGCGGTCAATAATCCGGCTCAATTACAAAAAGTATTGGGAGTGTTGGAAGGCATTCAAAATGAATTTAACTCTCAAAATGGAGGTAAGAAAATATCTTTAGCAGATTTAATTGTTCTGGCAGGAAGTGCAGCTGTGGAAGCCGCTGCAAGAAATGCAGGACATGATGTAAAAGTTCCTTTTGCACCGGGAAGGATGGACGCTTCTCAGGAACAAACGGATGTAGAATCTATGGGATATCTGGAACCTGCAGCTGATGGATTCCGTAATTATCTGAAAACAAAATTCACAGTTTCTACAGAGTCTTTATTAATTGATAAAGCACAATTATTAACCCTTACTGCTCCTGAATTAACCGTATTAGTTGGGGGAATGCGTGCTTTAGATACTAACTTTGATGGTTCTAAACATGGTGTATTTACCCACCGCCCGGGAGCTTTGACCAATGATTTCTTTGTCAATCTTCTGGATATGGGAACGCAATGGAAAGCTATGTCAGACGATAAAGAGGTGTATATTGGTACAGACCGTAAAACAGGCCAGCCAAAATGGACGGCTACCCGTGCTGATCTTGTTTTCGGATCAAACTCTGAGCTGAGAGCCATTGCGGAGGTTTACGGAAGTGCTGATGCACAGGGTAAATTTGTAAAAGATTTTGTGTCTGCCTGGACTAAGGTGATGAATCTGGATAGATTTGATCTGGTTTAATCTTTTAATGACTAGTCCTAAATAATCGTTACAGATTAATAAGATAAAAATACTAATATTTATGATATAGTTGTAGGGCTGGCCCTACAACTATATTTGTTTTTATAGGTTCTTATTTTTACACTCTTCTGTTTGTGCATTTGTTCAGGTGTTTTCATATAACACGACCAATGTGGTCTTTTGGTATTATAAATTGCAATGGCATCTTCTACCAATAACTTCATTGTTTGCGTATTAACGTGATATTCTTCTAGTAGAAATTCCTGTTTAAGTATACCGTTTACCCTCTCTGTAATTGCATTGGCATATGGATCATAACTCTCGGTCATTGAAGGCCTGATGTTTTTCTTTTTTAATATTTTCTGATACTCCATACTGCAATACTGCAAACCTCTGTCAAAATGATGAATTAAGCTTTCCTTATATATTCTTTGTTTTATGGCCATATTCAACGCCCTAATGGATCCCTCAGTTGCCAGGCTATTAGAAACATCATATCCCATTATCTTTTTAGAGTAAGCATCAATGATCAAGGCCAGATAACAATTACGGTCCCTACCTCCAATATAAGTGATATCTGAAACCCATGCCTGCTCCGGATGTTCAGGAACTATATTTCCTATCAGATTCTTATGCTTTCTGAACCGATGATGGGAATTTGTGGTTATTCGATAGTTTCTCTTAGGTTTTATGAGCATACCATTGGCCTTTAATATACTGAATAGTTTATCTCGTCCTACGTGTAATGACTGTAGGGAGGTTTCTAGTATATGATAAATTTTTCGTGTGCCCAAGCGTGGCATCATAGCTCGTAGATTATTAACTAATGTAATAACCAGAGCGGACCTATTCTGTTTTTCTATCGTACGCCAAAAGCTTCTATAATAACGCTGCCGATTCATCCCGACCAATCCACAAAGGTAACTTATCGTTTTTTTGTTTCTTTGCTGAGATATTGGATTGATCGGGGAAGGAGTTTTTTCTTACCGAAATCAAATATTCTTCCTCAGCCAGGTCTATCAATTTATCCAAAATAGCTGCTTTATCTTCAGACTCCGTTAAACGTGTTTCAAGGTACTGGTTGTGATGTTCCAGACGTTTTAATTTTTCTTGCAGCTCCTTGATCTTTTGTTCAGGTGTTTGCATAGCTTTACATTGTGAGCGGTTGTCTATATCAAAGGTACCATATTTTCTTCTCCATTCCGTTATTGTTCCATGACCTTGAATACCATATTTACGCATAGCTGCACGATTGCCAATGCTGCCACTCTCTACTTCTTTTACCACTGCTAGTTTAAAGGATAGACTGTAATCCTTTTGGCTGCGTTTTATGTACTGATTTTTAAATGGTTCCATAAAATTACTTTTTTTATGTAACGCTATGTTAGGACGAGACAATTTCAGTATTCCTGAAAAGGCTATATAACGATATCGAAATATTCAATTTTATGAAACTCAGTAAAGAGGTCGTATATTGATATAAAGTTTGGATAAGAGGAATAAATATAATATAAAAAACCACTGAATTAACAGTGGTTTTGTTTTATCTGGATACAAGTGAAAGGGCTTGAGTTAGCATTTTTTATCAGCTCAAAGTCGAAAGACTTTGCGCAGCTGGGTACATCCGTGGAGATAATCTTGGACATATATTCTTGGGTATTAGTCCCTCTATTTTCGTTAACTCTTTAGCTTTTCCACCATGATTTTTTTATTCATTACCACAAATATAAAAAAATCAAAATTCTTATTAAATACAAAAACCACTGCAAAAACAGCAGTGGTTGTGGTTATTTTATCACACGAAAGGATTCAAGCGGTAGCGAGGGATTATTTAATTTTTTTAATCATATATTTTATTTCATCACAAAGGACAATAACTTCCCTCCATTTTTTATTAGTTTTTATTAAATCTATCTTCCATAAATCCAATTCTTGCAATTCTAATACTCTCTTTCTTAATAATAAACATCTATTATATACATCAAAAGTAATGAGTTTTGAATCTAACAATTGCTTCAATGAATCTTCATGTAGAAAAGAAATAATTCCAATATCGAATTCTTCAAAAATTTGATATTCAATATCTTCTTTACTAGAATCAAGAATAAATGAACCACAATGGGATAAAGTATCTAAAAAATATTCATATAATTTTTTTGTCTCCATAATATTGATTTATCTGGGAATAATAGTTGCTTTGTCTCCTACTCTTGGAAGATAGGTTGATGGATTTATAATTTTAGTTTTACCCAATTCTGCTGAAGAAAATCCCCAATATTCAGCTCCTCCATGAGCTGAACTACTTTGGTTATAAAAAACAGATTTATCCCCATTTGTAAGCTTCCATCCCATTCCATTACTCCCATAGCTTCCTGATGTCCAGCCTTCTCCTAAATGAGATGCCATCTGTTGTTGAGTAGTACCCCATAAGGCCCTTGAGTTATTAACAACTCCTGCAAAGCCACTACTTGTAGGATTGGTAACCTGCACTCCTAAACTTCCTAATCCATCTCCTGCAACTGATCCTGTTGTTGATAAAGATAATCCACCCGTAATTCCTACTGCACCCAATGCAGCTTCCACAGCAATTCCAGATGCAGCTATTTGCATACCTATTAATCCATTATAAGCCAACTGAGAGGAAGGATTCGCATAAGGATTATCAGGAGTTTCTCTGATATATGAACCGTCATTAGAAGATCCAAAAGCAGCAACACTCATTGCTGATGCAGAATCACCCGCTTGAATTAAAGGATCTAAATTATTAATTATTCCCAATCCTCCCAATAAAGAATTATTGGTATAGGAGCCATCAGAATTTAAGGCTGTTGTAGAACCACTCTCAGTTGTATATGTTCCGGATTTTCCAAGATAAGTCTCATTAGCTCCAGCCGTAGATTGACTCGTCGCATTTGGATTCCAATAAACACTATTTGTTTGTCTATTGTGTACCCAATCTGTCCCTTGTCTTCCATCGGGATCTACATATCTCATTGGATTATTGTAAGCATAGTTATAAGGATTCCATCTTCTTGAAGTTTCCGCCAACGGATCTACTACTCCCCATCTTCCGATATCGGGCATATAAAATCTCGCTCCGTAATCATACATACCCGTTTCCTGCAACTCCTTGCCGTTATACTTATAGCTATATAACCCACCAAAATTAGAGAGGCTAAGCATTCCTGAAATATGGCTTAATCCAAATGGGTAATAGTTGTTCGTATCTGTAACTTTAAGAGCACCTGTGCTGTCTTTTGCAAAACTTACCCTAGCATTGCCTAAATGATCTTTATACTGGTAAATATAACGGTTTTCTGTGAAACTGTAAAAACCTTCTGCTGTAGGTACAAAATCTAATTTCCATGTTGGGGGTTCTCCCAGGTCAGGAAAGGTTTTTCCTAAATTTCCATAGGCCTGTTCTTCTAAAGCAGTCTCTGTACGACAGGTTATACATATTCCGCCACCTTCTTTATAAAAATACTGAAATCCATCAAGATAATCGGTCATAGATGTTCTGGTATTACCTCTCGCAGGTCTGGTTGAATAAATTTTTCTCAACTTAACTCCATCTGCACGATATAAATATTCCATATTAGCAGTAGACAGCTGACCAACAACAATAGGGTCCGGATGGCTTATTGCAAATGTATTGGAAAGATTAAGATAATTATAGGTAATGGTATTGATCCCTTTATCCTTCATGGTAGTCATATTTCCATTAGCATCATAATCAATCAAATTTCCGCCTCCCTCATAGCCTGCTTCATTCTGCGTAGCATCTGTGATCGTCTGTAACCTGTTGCCCTGATACCCATAAGTAAGATTGTCTACCAGCAATGCCGTGTTTGAATCGTTTTTACCTGTTCTCCAAAGACGGGTAATATTTCCATTCAAATCATAGTTCAGCTCTTCATTAAAGAATGATTTATCAGGTAATGTTGTATAAGGCTCACGGTATACTCCGGATTTTAAACGGTTTAATTTGTCATATGCATAGTGGTAAACTTTATAGACATCATCGTCGGATGTCTTCCAATGGGCCTCTGCAATGTTTCCTCCAAATTGGGGAGCGGAGGTGGTAGGAATAGCCGGGTCCTGATATTTCAATGCATATCCAAATAATTTTCCATTTAAATTGGAAGGATCATTGATCATCGTTAACCAGCCTCTGATATTATACCGATAATCTATTGTTTGTAAAGGATTAGCGATATCTACCCCGCCTACTTTTTTAGTTTCCAGCTGGGAAAGTTCATTGTATTTATTCTGGGTAAGGACTTCTGTTGGATTACTGTCTACCTGATGCTTATGGGTAAGCAGTCTGTTCTGATGGTCATATTCAAAGTTTTCCGTGATAACTCTTTCTGTATCTGTTTCTAACCTTTTATGTCTGGTGATAACAGTTTGAGCTACTCCTGCAAAATCCAGCCTGGACTCTGTCTTTGTATAACCTCCTAAATGGTTAATAGAATGAGTCCCTACTACTCTTCCTTTGGTATCATAATAAGTGTAATTCTTTGTCCAGTTATCATCTTCGATATTTTTTACCAGGCTCATCACTGGAAGGCTTTTGGTACTTATGCCTTCGGCTGTTGGAGTTTCTGTCAGTATAGGCTCTCCCTGAATCGTTGAAGGGAATGGAGGGTTAAAACTATATCCCGGATAGGTATCATAATAATTGACACTTAAAACGGTAGGTATTTCACC
>NZ_MAYF01000065.1 GCF_001684955.1 Chryseobacterium contaminans
TATTGTAAATTATAGGTTTGCAAAAATAAGGAATTTTTAAGAAACCTGAGTATGATAGACTTAATATTATGAGGATTTGATTGAAGTTGGAAGCTGGAAGCGGGGAGAAGGAAGCTTTTTGAGGCCGATAAAAGTAAACAAGATTCTTTATGAGATATTTTGTTGGGAAACTTGAGTGTGATAGTTTTAATATTATGAGGATTTGATTGAAGTTGGAAGCTGGAAGCGGGGAGAAGGAAGTTTTTTGAGGCCGATAAAAGTAAATAAGATTCTTTAATAATATATTTTTTTAACCAAGAGCTATAGATCATTTAAAAAAATGAATTGAATGACAACTTTGCAGAATAGTAAACTTCCATCATCCAGCTTCCAGCTTCCTTCCTTATAGAAGAATTCTTTTGTTTCAAAAATTATAATCCTATTTTTGCAGCATGAATTTTCTTGATAGTTTCATTATAGTATTATTAATAGCGCTGCTTAATATAATAGTATATATAATATTTAAAAAGTATTTGTACGGCAAACAGGATGCAGGAATGAAATTTCTTGTTATTAACCTTTCTAAAGACCTGATCTGGCTTATTGCTTCATTGATAATAATAGAGAAGACTAAAGCTAATTTTCTCTTTATAGTGATCTGTTTTCTTGTTGCATCATTCCTTATTTATTTACCTATAATAAAACTCATTAATAAGTCTTGATTTTTTTGATGATAAAAATCAATTTTTAGTATTGGTAAAGTTTAATAAAATCGATATATTTGCACACGATTAAAAAAGAGATATGAACAGAAAAATTTCTTCATTATTTTTCGCATTTTTATTTGTGTTTATAAGCAGTTTAGCTTCTGCTCAGCACGAATCTGAAGGAGAGAAATCAGCGGAAAAAGTAGAGAACAAAGAAGCGAAAGACGGCTTCAATGCGACCACGATGATCATGGAACACATTGGTGATTCTAATGAATGGCATTTATGGACTACAAAAGATGACAGTGGTGAAGAACATCACGTTTCTATCCCTTTGCCTGTTATCATCAAAGATAATGAAGGCTGGCATACTTTTCTTTCTAGTAGTATTGCTCACGGACACGAACATGATGGGTATACTTTAGAACACGGACAAGTAGTTTCTACTAAAGGTGTTGAAAAAGCTACACTATTTTCAATCATCAGTGGAAAGCAAAAATCAAACGAAGTGTTTTTTGATCTTTCAGTAACAAAAAATGCAGCTTCAATGTTCTTGTCAGTACTTTTTATGGCAGTAGTGTTCATAGGAATGGCAAGAAATTATAAAAAATCACAACTTCCAAAAGGTATTGGAAAATTCATGGAGCCAGTAATTGTATTTATCAGAGACGAGGTGGCTATTCCAAACATCGGGTCTGTTAAATATAAAAGATATATGCCTTATTTATTAACTGCATTTTTCTTTATCTGGATTAACAACTTATTTGGATTAATTCCTTTCTTCCCTTTCGGAGCAAACCTTACAGGTAACATTGCAATTACAGCAGTATTAGCTATCATTACATTATTAATCACATTATTCAGCGCGAATAAAGATTACTGGAAACACATCTTTATGCCGCCGGTTCCAATCTTATTGTACCCAATTATGGTTCCAATCGAGATCATCGGAATCTTTACAAAGCCTTTCGCTTTAATGATGCGACTTTTCGCTAACGTTACAGCGGGACACATTATGATCTTGGCGATCGTTTCATTGATCTTCATTTTCAAAACTCCATTATTAGGATTTGCATCTGTACCATTAGCATTATTCGTTTCAGTACTGGAATTATTGGTAGCAGCATTGCAGGCATATATCTTCACTGTACTATCCGCACTATTTATCGGAATTGCAGTTGCAGAGCACGAACATGAGCACGGTCACGAAGAGCACGCTCACTAATTAAAAGAAAGAATTTAAAAATAATTTTTTAACTAATATAATTTATTTATTATGGATTTATCAACAGGAGCAGGATTAATTTACGTAGGTATCGGTTTAGCAGTACTAGGTGTAGGTCTAGGTATCGGTAAAATCGGTGGTCACGCAATGGACGCTATCGCTAGACAACCAGAACAAGCTGGTAAGATTCAAGGAGCAATGCTTATTGCTGCTGGTCTTATTGAAGGTGCTGGTCTTATCGCGATCATCTTTGGTGCTTTCATCAAGTAATCTATCCTCAAAAAACATTCTTAGCAGTAAAGCGGTTGGCTGCTGCTAAGAATTTTAAAAACAATCCATAAAATAACATTTAAAAAAAGAATTTACAGATATGGGAATTATTGAACCTGGAATTGGACTTTTGTTTTGGATGACCCTTACTTTTGTTATCCTATTATTTCTTCTAGCTAAATTCGCTTGGAAACCAATTGTAAATGCTGTTAACGAAAGAGAAACTTCTATTGTTGATGCATTAAACCAAGCTAAATTGGCTAAAAAAGAGATGGAAGATCTTAAAGCTGACAACGAAAGAATCATTCGTGAGGCTAAAATCGAAAGAGACGCTATCCTTAAAGAAGCTAGAGAAATTAAAGACAGAATCGTAGGTGAAGCTAAAGATGTTGCTAAAGCGGAAGGAGACAAGCTTATTGAAGCTGCTAAGCAAACTATCAACGCTGAGAAAAATGCTGCTATGGCAGATATCAAAACTCAGATCGGTGCTTTATCTGTAAACATTGCAGAGTCTATCTTAAAGCAAAAGTTAGATAACACAGAAGCTCAAAACGAATTAGTTCAAAATTATATCAACAAATCTAACCTTAACTAAGAATGCTTACATCTAAAGTAGCGAAAAGATACGCACAGGGTTTACTTGATTTCACTAATGAATCAGGTCAAACAGCTGCCGTGTTTTCTGAAATGAAAGATGTAGTGAAGATCATGATTGAATCTAAGGATTTGAACAAATTCTTCCTTACACCTTACATTGATGCAAAAAAGAAAATAGAGGTAGCAAACGAAATTTTCAAAGGTTTATCAGCATCTTCCCAGAATTTGATTAAATTGGTTATTAAGCATGGACGTGAAAGCCAATTAAAAAATATTGCACAGGAATTTATCAACAAAGTTGAAGACATCAACGGAGTACAGAGAGTAACGCTTACAACAGCTACTCAGCTTTCTAAAGAAAATATTGATCAGATTCTAAAATCTACTAACCTGGTGAATGCCAATTCAAGCTTCGATTTGAAATTGATCATCAACCAAGATATTTTAGGGGGATATATCCTAAGAGTAGGAGACCAGCAGGTAGACGCGTCTGTAAGGACCAAATTGAACCAAGTTAAAAAAGATTTCCAATTAAATTAAGAAAAACAACCATACAATGGCAGAAATAAATCCGGCAGAAGTATCTGCGATCTTAAAACAGCAATTGGCCAACTTCGATACTCAATCAAACGTTGAGGAAGTAGGTACAGTTTTAACCATCGGTGATGGTATTGCTCGTGTATACGGGTTAGAAAACGTACAATACGGAGAGTTGGTGAAATTTTCTAGTGATGTAGAAGGTATTGTACTTAACCTTGAAGAAGACAACGTAGGTGTTGCTTTATTAGGTGAAAGTAAATTAGTAAAAGAAGGGGATACAGTAAGAAGAACAAACAGAATCTCTTCTATTAAAGTAGGAGAAGGAATGTTAGGAAGAGTAGTTGATACTCTTGGTAACCCAATCGATGGTAAAGGTCCTATCACAGGAGATTTATATGAAATGCCATTAGAAAGAAAAGCTCCTGGAGTTATCTACAGACAACCGGTAACTGAACCTTTACAGTCAGGTATCGTTGCGATTGACTCTATGATCCCTGTAGGAAGAGGACAAAGAGAGCTTATCATCGGTGACAGACAAACAGGTAAAACTACTGTTGCGATCGATACGATCATCAACCAAAAAGAATTCTTTGATGCTGGTAAACCAGTATATTGTATATATGTTGCTATCGGTCAGAAAGCTTCTACTGTAGCACAAATCGTTAAAACTCTTTCTGATAAAGGAGCTTTAGCATATACTGTAATCGTTGCGGCTAACGCATCAGATCCAGTTCCAATGCAGGTATACTCTGCGATGGCAGGTGCTGCTATCGGTGAGTTCTTCAGAGATACAGGTAGACCAGCGCTTATCGTTTATGATGATTTATCTAAACAAGCTGTTGCTTACCGTGAGCTTTCTCTACTATTAAGAAGACCACCGGGCCGTGAAGCTTACCCTGGAGACGTTTTCTATCTTCACTCAAGACTATTGGAAAGAGCTGCAAAAGTAATTGCTGACGATAACATCGCTAAGCAAATGAATGACTTACCAGAGTCTCTTAAGCCAATCGTGAAAGGTGGTGGTTCATTAACTGCTCTACCAATCATTGAAACTCAGGCAGGTGACGTTTCTGCGTATATCCCAACTAACGTAATCTCTATTACAGACGGACAGATCTTCTTGGAGTCTGATCTATTCAACTCAGGGGTTCGTCCTGCGATCAACGTTGGTATCTCTGTATCAAGAGTAGGAGGTAACGCTCAGATCAAATCAATGAAAAAAGTATCTGGTACATTAAAACTTGACCAGGCTCAATATAAAGAATTAGAAGCGTTCGCTAAGTTCGGATCAGACCTTGATGCTTCTACTTTAGCAGTAATCTCTAAAGGAGAAAGAAACGTGGAGCTTCTTAAGCAACCGGTTAACTCTCCGCTTCCAGTAGATAGCCAAGTTGCGATGATCTATGCTGGTACTGAGAACTTATTGAGAAACGTTCCATTGAACAAGATTAAAGAATTCCAACACGAATACATCGAGTTCCTAAGATCTAAGCACCCAGATACAATGGCTGCTATCAAAGCTGGAAAAATCGATAACGATATTACAGGTGTTCTTAAGCAGGCAGCTAACGATTTAGCTTCTAAATACAACTAAAAAAATTCAATGTTTAAGGTTTAAAATATAGCGTTTTAAGCCTTAAACTTTAGACCTTAAACTTTGAACCCAAATTAATGGCAAACTTAAAAGAAATACGAGGCAGAATTACGTCAATTTCATCTACGATGCAGATTACACGTGCTATGAAAATGGTTTCCGCTGCGAA
The DNA here is from genome assembly GCF_001684955.1 of Chryseobacterium contaminans. GTDB lineage: Bacteria > Bacteroidota > Bacteroidia > Flavobacteriales > Weeksellaceae > Chryseobacterium > Chryseobacterium contaminans. The sequence continues at coordinate 5,082 of NZ_MAYF01000065.1, forward strand.
ACTTAAAAAAGCACAGGACGCAATCGTAATGTTAAGACCTTATTCTGAAAAATTACAGGAGCTTATCCAGAATGTAAATTCTAGCTCTGATCCTGACCAGGTTTCTGTATATGCTCAGAAAAGAGAGGTTAAAAGAATACTTTTTATCGCTGTTACTTCAAACAGAGGTCTTGCAGGAGCTTTTAACTCTTCAATCGTAAAAGAGCTTAACCAGCAGTTCCAGAACAACTCTCAATATGAGATTGAAGTTCTTCCTGTAGGTAAAAAAGTATATGATGCAGTAAGAAAGAACCGTACAGTATATACTAATGGAAGTTCTGTTTATGATAACTTAAACTTTGATGTAGTTGCTAACATTACAGAAGGTGTAATGGCAAGCTTCAAAGAAGGTAAATTTGATGAAGTTTATGTTATTTATAACAAATTCATTAATGCAGCTACTCAGGAAGTAACTACAGAACAGCTTCTTCCAATCTCAATGCCTGAAACTACAGAGCCACAAGTTGAAACAGATTATATCTTTGAACCTAACAGAGCTGAGATCCTTGATAATTTGATTCCAAAATCAATCAAAACTCAGGTTTTCAAAGCCATCTTAGATTCGGTAGCATCTGAACACGGAGCGAGAATGACAGCAATGCACAAAGCAACAGATAATGCTCAGGCTTTAAAGAACGATCTTGTGATCTTCTACAACAAAGCAAGACAGGCGGCAATTACCAACGAAATCCTGGAAATTGTTTCCGGAGCAGAAGCTTTGAAAAATTCGTAAAGAATTATTTTAACATACAATCAAAAGCATCGATCTTATCGGTGCTTTTTTGTTTATAAAGGTGTAAAACCGTAATTAAGTATTCAAAAAGACCTCTTTTCAGATAGAAATGAAAAGGATGTCCAAATATTTTTTTTATGATAAAATAGACGGGTTTTAAAAGGTCAATTTTCTTTTCAAAAATTACCCAATTGAAATAATCTATCCCGGAGTCAGGTTATTTTTATTTTGCATATCTTTGTACTTAATAAAATTTATACAACTTCTAAATGGACTCGGACATAGTCAGGCTTTTGCTGGCCTTATTTCTTGTTTTACTAAATGGCTTCTTTGTAGCCGCAGAATTTTCAATTGTTAAAGTTCGTTACTCTCAAATCCAATTAAAAGCCGCAGAAGGGGATTCTATGGCAAAGCAGGCAGAACATATCATCAAACATTTGGATGAATATCTTTCCGCCACCCAATTAGGTATTACATTGGCTTCCCTTGCCCTGGGTTGGGTAGGAGAGAGTGCCCTGCACCATATCGTTGAAAATATTTTCCACTCATTCAATATGAATATGAGTGAAGCTTCCATTACTTCGGTAGCATTAATCATCAGTTTCGTATTGATTACCATTATGCACATTGTATTTGGAGAGCTTATTCCAAAATCAATCGCGATCAGAAAATCAGAAGCTACAACCATGGCTACAGCCGTGCCGTTGAGAGTCTTTTATACCATCTTTAAGCCATTTATCTGGTTAATGAATTCCATGTCTAACGGATTCTTAAGACTGATAAAAATTCACCCCGCTTCAGAGCAGGAAATTCACTCTACAGAAGAGCTTCAGCTTTTGGTAAAGCAAAGTGCAGACAGTGGTGAGATTGAAGAAGAGAACTATGAGATCATTAAAAATGCATTTGATTTTACAGATCACTCTGCAAAACAGATCATGGTTCCAAGACAAAATATTACTTCCATTGACTTTGAGGAAGATATCAATGAAATTATCAATAAGATTATGGATAGCGGATATTCCCGTATTCCTGTATATCTGGATTCCATTGATAATGTAATCGGTATTTTCTATACAAAAGAGATTATAAGAGAATATGTTAAAAGAAAAGGAGCTTTAGACCATGAAGATCTGAAAGACCTGATGCGTGATGCCTTCTTTGTTGTTGAAAGCAAGAAAGTTTCAGACCTGTTGAAAATTTTCCAGCAGAAAAAACAGCACCTTGCTATCGTTATTGACGAATTTGGTGGAACAGAAGGAATTATTACCCTTGAAGATATTCTGGAAGAGCTTGTAGGAGAAATTCAGGATGAAGAAGATGAAGAAGAAAAAATTGTTGATAAAATAGCAGACAATACCTATTGGGTACAGGCTACTCAGCCGCTGGATGAAATCAACGAATTCTTGCCTAAAAAACTTCCTCTTTCCGAAGAAAGCGAATACAACTCATTAGCAGGATTTATCCTTTATGAACTGGAAGATATTCCGGAAGAAAACCAGGAATTTGATCTGGATGACTATCATTTCAAAATCCTTAAGATGAATAATAAGAGTGTAGAACTCGTTGAATTGGTATATCAGGAACCCAATGCTATTGATAGCTTAGCAGAAAAAATTGGTGAAGTTTAAAAACAAATAAGAATGAATTTTTATAATACGATAAAAGATTACGAAGATCCGAAACGTCAGTATGAAGAAGAAGTTCTTGTGATGGATGATACGGACGAAGTCTATAAACTCGTGCTGCATAATGATGACATTCACACTTTTGATTATGTAATCGATTGCCTGATAGAAATATGTAAGCATACATTGGAACAGGCAGAACAATGTACGATATTGGTCCACTATAAGGGCAAATGTACCGTAAAAACCGGCTCATTGGATCTTTTGAAGCCTATGCACGAAAAATTACTTTCACGCGAATTAACGAGTGAAATCGTATAAAATAAAAACCTGTAATTAAATTTTAATTGCAGGTTTTTTTTATTGAATTTAGAGATTAAAATCCAGTAATAATAATACATCACAAAAAATATCCGCATTCCGGGGAATTTTTTAATCCTTAAATGTTTTAATCTTTTAATTTCTCAATATTCTTGCATTGCTCCATTTTATCTAAAATAGTATATTTGTACCAACTATAAAGAAACAAAAAAACAATGCTTGTAATAGGAATTGCCGGTGGAACAGGATCCGGCAAAACTACAGTTGTTGATAAGATACTTCAGCAGCTTGATATCGAAGGAATGAATATCCTTTCACAGGATAATTATTATCACGACAACCAAGGTCTTACACTGACAGAAAGAGAGGCTTTAAATTATGACCATCCGAAGTCGATAGATTTTGATTTATTGATAAAACACGTAAAAGCTTTAAAAAATAACGAGCCGATAGAACAGCCGATTTATAGCTTTGTAACCCATTCCAGAACAGGAGATCACGTTACTGTAGAACCTAAGAACGTATTGGTGGTAGAAGGAATTTTGGTTCTTACCAACAAAGAATTGCTGAAAGAATTTGATTTGAAAGTATTCGTTCATGCAGATTCTGATGAAAGGCTGATCAGGAGGATCAGGAGAGACACTCAGGAAAGAGGAAGGGATCTGAGCGAAGTATTACACCGTTATCAGACCACCTTAAAACCAATGCACCAGGAATTCATAGAGCCCTCTAAAAATGAGGCCGATCTTATTATCCCTAATATGAAGCAGAATTCTGTGGCGATTGATTTTTTAACTACTGTTATTAAAAACTCGTTGAGAAAACATTAATAAAATGGAAGAAAATAACCTTATCAAAGACA
>NZ_MAYF01000066.1 GCF_001684955.1 Chryseobacterium contaminans
TAGCACGCATTTTGCATCCTACAATGCTCTTAAAAATTTCATTATCTTTAAGAGTCTCAATTTTAATTTCAAAAAATAAACACCCGTGATCAAAAATGTAATGTTCCTTATTTCTTTTTGTTTTTTATTATCATCATGTAAAACAGAAACCCCACCTCCTCCTATTGATAAAAAAGCTATTGTAGATTCTACCATTACCGCTTTTCAGAAAACACTTTTAGAACAACAGATTGATTCTGTATTCAAAAAGTATCATTTTAATGGTAGTATTGCGGTTTTTAAAGATTCTCTTCCTCTTTACAGAAAGGAAAACGGATACTCGGATTTTAAGAGAAAGGTTAAAATCGACAGTAATACTGTCTTTTCGATAGGTTCAGTAAGCAAACAGTTCACTGCTGTTATGGTCTTGCTTCAGATGGAACAGGGAAAATTAAATGTCACGGATAAAGTTTCTAAATATTTAAAGGAATTTCAGATCAAAGAATATGAAAACATTACCATTCATCAGCTTCTGAATCACACTTCAGGACTGAATATAATGGGGGGAAAACTGATGTTTAAAAGCGGGACAGATTTCTTCTATTCCAACGACGGATTTAATGCGCTGGGAAAAATCGTGGAAACAGTATCCGGAAAATCATATGATGACAATGCCTTAGAACTTTTCAAGAAGGCAGGGATGACGCAGTCATCAACCGGAAATATTTTTAAAGGAAGTGATTTTGCATCGGCTTATCTGGGCAATGCAAGTAAATTCGAGGAAGTTCCCAATATGCCTAAAAGATTAGGTGGAAAAGAAATAGGAACTCCTGCCGGTGGAATTCTTTCTACCATTCATGATCTTCATACCTGGAATAATGCATTATATAGTGGAAAAATTCTAAAACCTGAAACACTGAAACTCTTCATGGCAAAAAGTGCGGAAAGACATCATGCTATCTTTGGAAAGATGGGCTATGCCTACGGAATCATGCTAAACATTGGCAAGCCCAACTCTTACTTTCACAGCGGATATGTAAAAGGTTCTCCTTCTCTGAATATCTATTATCCTGAAACAAAAACTTCTGTTATTATTCTTTCTAATATTGCAGATGAAGAAAAAGGGAAAGGTTTAGTCTTCAAACCACACATTGAAGTGAAAAAGATTACGGATCATCTTGAAAACACCATTAACCAGCTTAGATCGGAACACTAACTTCCCGTTCATGCTTTATAAAATCTTATCTTTATCTCATGAAAAAGATGTACTTCATTGCCATTTACCCGCCTGAAGAAATCATTGAGGAAATAAAGGAGTTCAAACGAGATCTTGCTATTTCTTTTCAAAACTCCAAAGCGTTAAAAAATGATGCTCATATCACCCTCTTTCCTCCTTTTTCCAGAGAACTGGAATTGGAAGAAGATATTCACATTGCTTTTCAAAAAGTTGATACATGTCTTACACCATTTGAAGTTGAATTGAATGGCTTCGGGAGCTTCCCCAATCCCAAAAATCCGGTGATCTTTGTACACCCTGAAGATAATATTCATTTAACCGATCTTTATAACAGGGTAAAACAGCAGTTCAACTTTGCAAAATATTCTTTCACTCCCCATATGACTGTAGGATACAGGGATTTGAGTTGGGAGAATTATCTGAAAGCCTGGGAAAAATACCAGCATAAAGAATACAAAACTAAATTTTTAGTTGATAAAATTCTATTGCTACGCCATGATGGAAAGTGGGTCCCTATTGCGGAAAAATCCTTTACAAAAAATGTATAAAAACACTCATTTACAATCCTATACAGATAATAGTCCATCCATTATCTATTTGTCTGTCATCTCTTCATCTCTATCTCATTATTATTTTATAAAGTCCTATCTTTGACCCAATGATTGCAGAGAAAATAATTTTAGGTATTGATCCCGGAACTACCATAATGGGATTTGGTCTTATTTCCGTTAAAAAAGGTAAAATGGAAATGGTTTCTATTCATGAACTTATTCTTAAGAAATACCCTAATCATGAGACCAAGCTAAAATATATTTTTGAAAAGACATTAGCTCTTATTGATGAATACCATCCAGATGAAGTAGCGCTAGAAGCACCATTCTTCGGTAAAAACGTACAGAGTATGCTGAAACTGGGCCGTGCCCAAGGTGTTGCAATGGCTGCAAGTTTATATAGAAATATCCCGATCACAGAATATTCTCCCAAGAAGATTAAAATGGCCATTACAGGAAATGGTAATGCCAGCAAAGAACAGGTAGCAGGAATGCTTCAGAACCTTCTTAAATTAAAGGAATTTCCTACCAAATATCTGGATGCTTCCGATGGCCTTGCTGTTGCGGTATGCCATCATTTTAACTCAGGAACTATTGCGGATACGAAATCTTATTCCGGATGGGAAAGCTTTTTGAAGCAGAACCCGGATCGGTTGAAATAGATTCTTATGAAAGAAGATAAATACAATTACTTTCATCATAAAGTATACTAAAGAAATAAAATTGCTCTTTTTTTAATTAACAAAACTGCTTTATTAGTAAGCTATTTAAAGTCAACATTTAAATTACTTGGTAAAACATAATACTATCTTTTACATTGGTATGATTTTTAATACTACCTTTGTATAAATTTTCTATGATGAAAACAAACCAACAAACTATAAATCAAACGAATCATAAAATAAATTGGTTCCAGAAGTTCCTGATGCTGTGTTCCGGCGGGAATATTCATATCTTAAGAAAAACTCCGAGTGAATGGAATAAGTTTTCCGGAATTGGAGGGATTGTACTGTTCACAGCTGTTTTCGCCACTCTCTCTGCGGGATATGCTATGTATACCGTTTTTGATGATATCTGGACAGCAATAGGATTTGGAATCCTGTGGGGATTAATGATTTTTAATCTCGACCGCTATATTGTGTCTTCTATCAAAAAAACAGGAACATGGTGGAATCAGATACTGATGTCTATTCCCCGTTTAATACTCGCAACATTCCTGGGGATTATTATTTCTAAACCTTTAGAGCTAAAAATCTTTGAAAAAGAAGTAAACAAGCAATTGAATACCATCATTCAAAGGAATAAAAAGCAGCTTCAGGGGGAAATGACAGGAAGAATTCTTCAGCAGAGCGGCCCTTTTGAAACAGAAAAGAAACAGATTGCAGACAAAATTGCTCTCTATCAGCAATCATATGACTCAGCTTCTGTAGAACTTGAGAAGGAGATCCTGGGAAAAGAATCAGGTTTAACCAGTGGAAAAGAAGGATTCGGGCCGAATGCCAAACGTAAACAACAATTGAAGGAACAGCGCAGACAGGATCTTGAAAATTATCAAAAACAAGTAGCTCCAAGATTGGAATACCTGGATAAAGAAATTTCAAAAGTCTACACCAATCTGGAAACGGAAAGAAAGTCTACAGAAACTTTTGAAGATAAATTTAACGGTTTTGCTGCAAGGCTCCAGGCTTTGGATGAGCTTGGTAAAAATTCTGCCATCATAGGACTGGCAGCCACTTTTATCATGGGTTTATTTATCTGTCTTGAAATTTCCCCGGTGCTGGTAAAATTGATCTCCCATGTAGGACCATACGATTATCTTTTAGAGAAAACAGAAAACGACTTCAGGTTATATTCTAAGGAAAAAATTGAAAAGGGAAATGCACTCACTGATTTCAGAGTGGAGGATTTCAAGGATAATCTAAAAAAATAGTGTATTTTTCATCTATGATTATTGATAAAGAAGAATTCCAGAAGAAAAAGAAAAAGCTGGACGATTGCAAAGCTTATCTTAAAAAAGAATTTATTGGCATAGATAAGATCATCGATGATATTATGGAATATATCCAGATCTGGTATCTGATGCCTGAGATCCTGACACGGCCAGTAGTGATTAATCTATGGGGAATGACAGGGGTTGGGAAAACCGATCTTGTAAGAAAAATGGTTCGTTATCTTGATTTTCAAAACCGTTTTGTGGAAATTGAATTAAGCAATACGGATGAAACATCATGGAGTAAAAGTGTTTCAGATATCTTGCAAAGTAATGGACTAAGTGATGAGAAACCCAGTATTGCACTTTTTGACGAAATTCAACGTTTCAATACGATAGATCCGGACGGCATGCCGGTTCCTCAAACCAAATTTATGGATTTTTGGGAGCTATTAAGTGACGGACGTTTAAGCAAACGGGAACGGGAAGATCTTGAACATTATTTATTCTCTTATCTTTTTCGTAAAAAAGAAAATGACAGACGAAAACTGAACGGAGAAACAGAACTGGACGAAAATCCATATCTCAACTTATGGGACGCTAAAGAATTAAAAAAATACCTCAGCATGGATGATGATGTGATGAGCATCATTGATATGAAGGAGGAAGATATGATTAAGCTGATCCGTAAAAAACAGAAAGAAAAAAAAATCTATGAACCGGTTGATTACAGCAAAATGCTTATTATTATCAGCGGGAATCTGGATGAAGCATTTCAAATGTCAAAAGAGACCAGTGAGGCAGATGTGGATGCCAATATTTATCATGCATTCACTAAAAAGATAACGGTTGTTGATATTAAAAATGCATTAGCCAGAAAATTCCGTCCTGAGCAGGTAGCCAGATTCGGGAATATTCATCTGATTTATTTTTCATTAAAAACCGAAGATTTTCATACGCTGATCCAACGAGAGATCAATAACCTTAAACACAAAACGAAAACGAAGTTCGGTGTTTCTTTAAAGATAAGTAAATCCATTAATGAGCTTATTTACAGGAATGGAGTATTTCCGGTTCAAGGTGTTCGTCCCGTATTCAGCAGTGTAGTGGATATTTTGGATACCAACCTCAGCAAGTTTCTTTTTGAAGCCATTATTCATGATGACAAAAGCATTGAGATAGATTACCATCAGGAAAAAAAACTCATTACCGGAAAAATAGGTACCAAAACCATAGAAATTCCTTACCTGGGAAGAATTGACAAGATACGGCAGGCCAATCAGCAGGATGCCGTAGCCAACATCAGCGTTCATGAATGTGGGCATGCAGTTTCTTATATGTTGTATACTGGTTTTGCTCCTTTACAGCTTAAAAGTAAAGTAGCAAGCAGTTATGCAGCAGGATTTACTTTTCCCCATCAGATCCATGATACTAAGGAAAGCCTTCTTAATAGAATCAAAATCTATCTGGCAGGGGGAATTGCTGAAGAAATTATTTTCGGAGACCAGTATGCCAGCATTGGTAGAAGCCATGACAGAGAACAGGCCACCAGCCTGGCCATTGATTTTATCAGAAAATATGGTTTTGAAAAAGATTATCAGGCCACTTATAATCTGGAAGACTATGCTCACCGTATGCAGCAGCACATTACAGATGAAAGGGTTGAAAAACTGATGCAGGAACTCGTACAGAAAACAAGAGAAGACCTGGTTTTGCATCTTGATCTGCTTAAAAATATGAGCAAGATCCTTAGTGAAAAAGGAAGTATGTCTCCAAAGGAAATCTATGATATTGCTGTTAAACATCAATTACAAGTAAGTATCAAAGAAGAAGGCTACCTTCACATCAATAATTACCATAACATACTGAATTCCTAGAGATAACATCTATATAATTCACAAAAACCATTAAAAAATTCAACCCTTTTAGTTCAAAACGGAAGGGTTTTTCTTTTTAATTTTATACTACTAAAAATCCACTATCATGAAAAATTTACTTTTTGCATGGACACTGCTTATCTGCAGTGTACTTTCTCCTGCAATTAAAGCTCAAGGATCAGAACCTTTTTTAGGACAGATAGCATTCGTACCTTATAATTTTGCACCGCAGGGTTGGGCCGAATGTAACGGACAGATTATGTCAATTGCACAAAATACAGCACTCTTCTCACTTTTGGGTACTACTTATGGTGGAAATGGAACAACAACCTTCGCTCTTCCTGATATGCGGGGGAAAGTTCTTATCCATAATGGCCAGAATCCTGGAACCGGAACCACCTACATATTGGGAGAAACTGGCGGAGTAGAAAATGTAACATTAACGGTGTCCCAAATGCCTGCTCATAACCATACCGTAAATGCTGTAACAGCAGAAGGAAATCAGAATGTACCCACCGGAAGTTTGCCGGCTAACACAAAAGTGCTGGATAAAGAGTATTCGGATGCGCCAGCAGATACTACAATGAAAAGTACAATGGTAAACCCAACAGGGGGAAACCAGCCTCATGAAAACAGACAGCCATATATTACATTAAAATGTATTATTGCGCTCTCCGGTATTTTTCCCTCACACAGTTAACAGTTAACCAGTCATGAAATACCTTTATTTATTATGTCTGGTATTTACAGGCTCAGCTTCAGCCCAGACGATTACCTTTAACGGATGTCATAACCTGTTTGAAAATCAGAATTTTATTTTCAACAAAACAGGAGTAGATGCTTTTAATAAAAACATTTATATGACAACCCCTATTAATGATCAGCAGCCATGTGGTGGGTTAGGAAACTGTGAGTTTAAAATCCAGTGGAACAATGCACTTACAAGATGGGAATTCCTTGGTGATGAAGGAAACGGAACGTTTACTACTCCTTTTTTAATTTATTACAATGCCACAGGAAATAACTCTCTCTCCATACCTCCAGGCAATAATGCCGGAACATGGATTGAAAATACCAGTATAACGAATGGCCAGTGTAGTGGAAATTTAACTCCTGGTAATTCTATAATGACCGGTGATGTGCAGGGACCTGCCCTTGGAATACAGGAAATTTCTAAAGATAAAATTCAGATTTTTCCTAACCCAGTTTCAGATTTTATCCAGGTTTCAGGCATTTCCGAGGGACAGATTATACAGATTTACAATATAGACGGACGTCTTATAAAATCTGAGATATTTGCTCCGAAGGTAAATGTTTCACAACTTACACCAGGTGTTTATATATTAAAAATAACAACCAAAGCGTTTAACTCTCTTGAATTTAAATTTGTAAAGAAATAAAATAGTACTTCTAAACAACATTAGCGTGCCATCCAAACTCAGGGAGCTTTTATGTTTGAGTTTAGGGAACATTTTTTGCTGGAAATACATTATGCCTTCCAGTGTTGTCAATAGTTTTATATATTTTCCGGAAACTGAAATATTAAGAATCATATATCAGTCAGGATCTGTATATGATTATTTTAAGGTCCCTGTCCATATTGTTGATAATTTTGGCAAGGCCTCTTCCAGAGGGAAATATTTAAATAAAGTTATCAAACCTCGGTTCCGATATAAAAAAGTGAAATAAAAAAAGACTGTCTTATCACAAAGACAGTCTTTTTTATATTATTTAAATACTCTTTATAAAGAATAGTTAGGAGCTTCCTGAGTGATAATCACATCGTGTGGGTGTGATTCTTTCAATCCGCTTCCTGTAATCATTACCAGTTTGGAATCTTTCTGTAAAGCTTCAATATCTTTAGCTCCACAATATCCCATACCCGCTCTTAATCCTCCGGTTAACTGGAAGATCACATCTTCTAGCTTTCCTTTGTGCGGAACTCTTCCTTCAATTCCTTCCGGAACGAATTTCTTAGCTTCACTCTGGAAGTATCTTTCTTTTCCACCTCTCTTCATCGCAGAAAGGCTTCCCATCCCTTGGTAAGACTTGAATTTTCTTCCCTGGAAAATAATTTCCTCTCCCGGTGCTTCATCTGTACCTGCTAAAAGAGAACCAAGCATTACTGCTCCTGCTCCACTTGCAATAGCTTTTACGATATCTCCGGAAAGCTTGATCCCACCGTCTGCAATAACAGCTACATTCTGAGATTTAGCGTATTCGTATACGTTATAAATCGCTGATAACTGAGGAACTCCAACTCCGGCAACTACTCTGGTTGTACAGATTGAACCTGGACCCACACCTACTTTAAGAACGTTAGCTCCGGCTTTGATAAGGTCTGCAGCCGCTTCAGCAGTTACAATATTTCCGCCTACGATATCTAAGTTTGGATATGCTTTTCTGATTTCAGAAATTTTATCTAAAACACCTTTAGAATGTCCGTGGGCAGAGTCAATGGCTACAATATCCACTCCAGCCTGTACTAAAGCTTCAATTCTGTCTAAGGTATCTTCTCCAACGCCAACTCCGGCTCCTACGATAAGGCGGCCATTCTGGTCTTTGTTTGCATTTGGATATTCCAGTTGATTATCGATATCTTTAATCGTAATTAACCCAACAAGTTTGTTATCCTTATCTACGATAGGTAATTTCTCAACTCTGTTTTTTAGAAGGATCTCTTTTGCTTTCTCAAGGTTGGTATCTTTGTCTGAAGTGATCAGGTTTTCTTTGGTCATGATCTCCTCCACTTTCATATCAAGATTTTCCTGATATTTTACATCTCTGTTGGTAATGATTCCGATCAGAACATTATCAGCATCCACTACAGGAAGTCCTGAGATTTTGAATTTAGCCATCATCTCTTTCGCCTGTCCTAAAGTGTGGTCTTTAGATAGAGTAACCGGATCAGAGATCATTCCGTTTTCGGAACGTTTCACACGGTTCACCTGTGCAGCCTGCTCGGCAATCGTCATGTTTTTGTGGATAAAGCCTAAACCTCCAACTCTTGCCAGGGCAATTGCTAAATCACCTTCAGTAACAGTGTCCATTGCAG
>NZ_MAYF01000067.1 GCF_001684955.1 Chryseobacterium contaminans
ATCACCAAAGTCCTGAATTTTTGAACCATCCCATTCTATGGTGTTTTTTTGGGCGTAAAGTGTTGATGCAAAAGCGATTAAAGATAGAAGCGTGATTTTTCGTCTCATGTTTATTATTGAAATTGCTAAATTACAAAATAAATGAAAATTTTAGAATTAAATTGTAATACAATAAAATTAATTTGTTATCGTTGTTCAAAAAAATCAAATCTTTATTTGATTTATTGAATAATTTATTTTTTCTTTGTACTCTTGAAAATATTTATATCGACTATGAAAAAACTAAAGTTGTTTTCATTAATAGCATTAAGTTCTACACTTGCATTAACCAGCTGTGGCGGATCAGGGACCAGCAAAGGTGGCGGTACCAAAAAATTTGTCAGTAAAACAGGTTGGAAACCAAACGAAAAACAGGGTTGGTTTTTTGCAGGAAAGCAACAGAAGCAGAAGGGTTGGCCGGGAATGGTATATGTAGAAGGTGGAACTTTTACAATGGGATTAGTGAAAGATGATGTTATGCATGATTGGAATAACACACCGCGCAGAATGCAGGTGAGTTCATTCTTCATCGGAGAAACAGAAATTACTAACTATGAATACCGCGAATACCTTACATGGTTGAAGTATGTATTCCCTCCAAGTGATCCTAGCTTTAAGGAAATCTATAACGGTGCTTTACCGGATACCTTATTATGGGACAACAAATTATCTAGAAACGATTATCAAGAAACTTATCTGCGTTCTCCGGAATTCGATTACTACCCTGTGGTAGGTGTTTCCTGGACACAAGCAAACAGATATTGCGAATGGCTGACAGACAGAGCAAACGAAAAAGCTTTGATGCAGGCAGGTGTGATTGCTAAAGATTTATATATCAACGAATCCAATAACCAGGGTGGTACGGCATTTAACATGGACAAATTCAAAGCGAATGATCCGGAAATGCAGGGATATATCAACGAAAAAAGAATGCAGCAAAAATCTGGTATGAAAACAACCAACCAGAGATTGCTGGCTGCCAACAGAGCTCCGAACGCTGCAATGGTTCAGAAATTCAGACTTCCTACTGAAGTGGAATGGGAATATGCAGCTTTAGGAATGGCGAAAAACAGAGAATATAACCAATACCTGGGTAAAAAACCTGAAATTGAAAGATTAAGAGGTACCAAAGGGAAAACCAAAGGTATGTTCCTTGAAAACTTTAAAATGGGTAAAGGAGATTACTCTGGTATTGCCGGATGGAAAAACGACGGATCTGCACAAACTTCAGACGTAAGACAATATCCGTCTAACGACCTTGGAATCTATGGAATGTATGGTAACGTTGCAGAATGGACTGCTGATGTTTACAGACCTATCATTGATGAAGATTACAACGATTTCAACTACTACAGAGGAAATATGCCTCAGGCTATCGTAAGAAACGGTGACGGAACTTACAAAATGATAGACGAAGGTACCATAAAGTATGATACTCTGGCTGATGGAAGATTAGTATACAAAGGACTTCCAGGGCAGTTTGAGAGAGAAACAATTGCTGATTACAGAAACTTTAGAGACGGAGACAGACAATCTTCTTTAGAATACAGAAGAGAATCAGACTCAGCTGCAGGATTTGATATGTACAATGCACCTCGTAAGAGATTTGTTGTAGACGGAAGCGGAAGAGTAAAAATGATGAAAGATTCTAAAGACAGAACTTCAGCAATCTCTAACGATGTTAGAGTAGTGAAGGGAGGTTCTTGGCAAGATACAGCATATTGGCTTGACCCAGGGCAAAGAAGATATAAAAATCAAGGTAAAGCTTATGGTTGGATTGGTTTCCGTGTTGCACAGGATGCCAGAACTAATGATAAGAACAGAACTAGAAGATAATATTTATCAAAATACTTTTAAAAAACCTTCCGGATTTTCGGAAGGTTTTTTATTTTTGACCAACGAAATTGCTTAACTGGAAAACTCAAATATAAGAGAGCAGATTTAGCAGTTACTATTAGAAAAAACAGACATTCCCAAAATGAATATAGAACAGTTTTATCCTTTGTTTTTACAAGCTGACAAAGTAACGATCGATAGCCGAAAAATAGCCAGAAATGATATCTTTTTTGCCTTTTCCGGTGATAATTTTAATGCTGCAACACTGGCAGAAAAAGCTATAGAAGATGGTGCTTTAGCTGTAATAATAGAACAGCCTGAATTTGAAAATAGAGCGAAAAATATTTTCTATGTTCCCTCTACTCTTGAATTCCTGCAGCAACTAGCCATTTACCATAGAAGCAAACTTAATATTCCTTTTATTGGCCTTACAGGGAGTAATGGGAAAACAACAACTAAGGAACTGATTCATGCGGTGCTTTCAGAAAAGTTTAATGTTCAGTATACCTATGGAAACCTGAATAATCATATTGGAGTTCCATTAACAATTCTTTCCATTAAGCCTGAACACGAGATGGCTGTGATTGAAATGGGAGCTAATCATCAGAAGGAAATCGAATTTCTTTGTACCATTTCACAGCCGGATTTCGGATATATTACCAATTTTGGAAAAGCCCACCTGGAAGGTTTCGGAGGCTTTGAAGGAGTGATTAAAGGAAAGTCTGAATTGTATGATTACCTTAAAGAAAATAATCAGACCATTATCGTTAACGAAAATGATCCTATTCAGGTAGAGAAAACGGAAAATTATTCACCTAAGATCACTTTCGGAAAAGCAGAGTCGGATTATAATTTTGAAGCGTTCTCAGAAGATCATTTTGTAGGGTTAATTTATCAGGGTGAAAAGGCTGTATCTAAACTAACCGGAGAATATAATTTTACCAATCTTTGTGCAGCAGCAAGCCTTGGACTTCACTTTGGAATCGACTTTGATAAAATCAGGCATGCAGTAGAACAGTACACTCCAACCAATATGCGTTCGCAGGTGGTGAAAAAGGAAAACAGAACTTTGGTGCTGGATACTTATAATGCCAATCCAAGCTCAATGACTGCTTCGTTACATAACTTTATTACTTTTGAAGGCAGCAAAACCATTATTATCGGTGATATGCTGGAACTGGGTGATGAAAGTAAGAAAGAGCATCAAAACATCTTAGAGCTGGCTAAGACGCTCGGATTTGATACTGTCATCACAGTAGGAAAACATTTCAAAGGAATAAATCCATCAGATCTGGCCTTTGAAAATACAGCTGAGCTTACCGAATATTTACAGCAGCATAAAATTCAGTCAGAAAATATACTGTTAAAAGGATCAAGAGGGATAGCTTTGGAAAAGGTGATTGATTTTATTTAGCCTTTAATGCCCAGAATTCTTTTACAATAAGTTTAATATTCTTGAATGTGCTTGGGAAAACCTCCTCTTCAATCTGAGCAGTGTTTTTCCAGGCTACTTCAGTAATTCCTTCCTCAATCTGTGGTTTTGAAGTATCTTCACCGTCGAAGTTCATTTCAAACCAGTGGGTGCATTTCAGGATTTTCTCGCCGTTTCTTTCGATATAGATATGATAGGTGGTGTTGATGAACTGTACAAGCTCTACATCGCTTAAACCGGTTTCTTCTTCAATTTCCCTTACTGCAGATTCTTCCCTGGATTCTCCTTTTTCCATTTTACCTTTTGGAAGATCCCATTTGCCTAATCTTCTGATGAACAGCATCTCACCTTCAGGGTTAATAACAAGTCCTCCGGCAGCTTCTATAATTCTGAACAGTTGCTGGAATTCCTGCCAGATCTCTTCAATATTCTCACCATATACATTAAGTTCGTTTACAGAAGTATTCTCTAAAAGATCCAATGCGATCTCTAAGGTTGTGAAACTTTCATACCCTAATTTTTTTTCAAGTGCTTCGGGATGTTTCGATATCAATAATTTTTTTTCGTTCACAAAAACTTTATACATCTCAGAAATTTATAGTTAGTATTGATCCTTAGAGGGTAATGGTTTTAAAAGACAAGAAAACAGATTGTTTTTAACCGGCTTTTCACCATAATTTATACGCAAATATATCAAATTATAGCAATAAAATAAGTCACTTGGCAGGCTTTATTTTTCTTAATGAGAACAATTGTTTGGTTTACTTCGGATAAGAATATTTCCTTTAAAATAAGAATAATAATAGTATTGTGCCCTATTTCCAATTCAAAACTTATTGTATGGTATATTTTTAACAGCTTTCCCTATAAAATTTATCCTATTATAAAATACAGGTGCTAAAATTCCCATTCAATAGGAGTGTCCAGTCTTTAAAAGTATGCTTTGGATAACATCTTTGTAGATTTTTTTTATAATTTTGTTGTTATCGTAAATATAAAGAAGCTTATCTTTATAAGAATTTAAATACAGAATAAAAAAATGAATTTAGAAGGACGAAAAATTATTGTCAATAAATCATCTAAAGAGTTAACTGAATTACTGAAAACTCCTGAAAATTACAAAGATTTCATGCCGGATGGTCTTCAGAAATTTGAAACGAGAGATAACGGTTTCAAGTTTGGATTACAGGGAATGCCTGAAATTGCACTGAAAATAGATGAGGTAACCGATCAGAAAGCAGTACTTAAATCTGCAAGTTCAAGCTTAGATTTTTCTTTAACAGCAACTTTAAATCCGATCAGTGAGAATCAGACAGAAGTTCAGATGCTATTTGAAGGGAAATTCAACCCATTCATTAAAATGATGGTAGAAAAGCCATTACAAAACTTTATCAATACATTGACCGATAAGATCGAAGCCTATAAATAATAAAAAACCTTCAGAAATGAAGGTTTTTTTATGTGGTAGCCTGTGTCTAAGCAATTACTCCAGAACAGTGGTCAACAGTACTTCCTGTAGCAGAAGAAAGAACATTGATCTCGTTGTTTATTCTTAAAACACCCATAAAAGCGAAAATTAAGGCTTCTTTATATTCAATGATTTCTTTTTCCGGGATAATGACCTCAGATTTTGTTTTTGCTTTAATTTTTTCGATTAAAAAAGTGTTATAAGCGCCTCCTCCGGTTACCAGTATATTCTTTATATTATTTTCATTGATAACTGTAGAAATTTGCTGGGCAATGTGTTCTGTAAATGTTGCCAGAGCCTCTAGTGGATCTATACCTTCAAGCTTTGGAAATATATGCTCGTGACACCATTCTACACCCAACGATTTAGGGTGAGGTCTCTGATAGAACTCTAAAGAATTAAGTTCATCAAGTAAAGCTTTGTTTATTGGTCCTTTTCTTGCCAGATCTCCGTTTTCGTCAAAATTTTCATTAAGCTGTTGAGCCAGATAATTTAAGACAATATTGACAGGTGCAATATCAAAAGCTATTCTTCTGCCTTCTGATATCATAGAAATATTTGAGAATCCACCAAGATTAAGACAGGCATCATATTGTGAAAAAAGAAGCTCATCGCCTATAGGAACCAAAGGGGCTCCATTTCCTTTCAGCAGTACATCCTGGCTTCTGAAATCATAGAGTACAGGTATTCCCGTTTCCATTTTAACGGCTCTGCCATCTCCGATCTGAAGGGTGAATTTTCTTTGGGGCTGATGAAAAACCGTATGGCCGTGGGATGCAATCAGGTCAATGTTTGTAAGCTGGTGTTTATCTATAAATCCTTTAACTTTTTGTCCCAGATAAAACCCATAATCGGAATGCAGTTCTAAAAGATCTGTTACAGAAAGATGAATGGAATTTCTAAGCCTATTTTCCCAGTCGGTAGGATAGGGAAGGGTTTCCGCTTTCAGGATCTTAAAATGCCATTTGTCCTTTTTTTCAAATTCAGCAAGACAGATGTCTAAACCG
This sequence comes from Chryseobacterium contaminans, assembly GCF_001684955.1. Lineage (GTDB taxonomy): Bacteria > Bacteroidota > Bacteroidia > Flavobacteriales > Weeksellaceae > Chryseobacterium > Chryseobacterium contaminans. The sequence continues at coordinate 5,783 of NZ_MAYF01000067.1, forward strand.
TCTAAACTTGTTCCGGACATGAGTCCAATGGCAAGCGTTTTCATGGTAACAGAAGCTATTTTTTATTTTCAGAAAGCCTTTTAGAATTAAAGTCTCCCGAGTTGTTATAGAAAGTATATTCAGAAAAATCGTCTTTGGCAGTCATTCCATTGGCACCCACCAATGTAGAACCATCTTCCATCGTTACATACACTGTATCCTTGGTATAGATTCTTTTCTTGACCTGATCCCAATACACACTCTGCATAGCAAATTTTTGTCCCTCGTTGGTAGTGATCCTTACATTGCCTTTTGCCTCATAAAACTTTTTATAATCGTAAAACTTGGCATATTTAGCTTTAATTGTTCCAGGTATCTTTGGCTTTTTCTTATCGAAGAATTCAATGTCAATACCTTTTTTAGCTACAGTATAAGGACTGTCAATAAGCTCATATTTTTCAATAATAGGAGCTTTGGCTTTCAGGATTACAAATCCGGAATCGCGTTGTACGATATTCGCGTTATTAATGATCTGTGAAGGAAAGTTTTTGCTGTTATTCCCGTTCTTTTTGGTAAGATCCTCTTCACAGGATGTGAATATAAAAAATATAGCACAACTAAAAAGGTATGCTATATGTTTATATACTATTTTTTTTGAAAAATTCATTCTAGTTATAAAGAGCCTTTCTGAACCATTTGTCAGCAAAATTGAAGCCGACTTTCAGGTTGATAAAGTTCTGGTTGATAAGATTGTTCTGAAGAGTTCCTCTCTTACCTATCTCTACACCAATTTCCAAACCACTCATTCTTGTAATACTGCTGTTTTTGAACGGAAGCATTACCCCGGCAGAAATACCGAATTTATTAATACTGTTCCCTTCCAGTTTAAGGTTTCCTCTTTCGTAGAAAGCACCATATCTGTAGATCACTCTTGAGAAGTAGCTTCTGAAGTTGTTATAGTTAGGTAAATACCATCCACCGGCAGAAATTCTGTAGGTATCCTGTAAGTTGAAAGATTTTCCGAAATAGGAAATATCTTCTCCTTTCTTATAATCAATCTGTCCGGAAAGGAACCAGTGGTTCTCACTTCCATATCCAACCCCTACGGATGCCTGTAATGGAAGAAGGTTTTTAGATTTTATTTCCTGGTGATCAATCGGGGTGATATCAGTTTTAGTACCTGCAGCATCAACGTATCTGTAAGTACTGTTGGTATACTCAGTGGTCATATTACTGGTATTCCCGAAAGTTGCAGTAGCACCAATCGTTAATTTTTTATCAGTACGCGGATTCACTGTCTGATAACTTGTACCTAAAGTAAAGTTGAAGTTTCTGACTCTGTTTTTCGTTTCATAACCGGTAAGATACTCTGAATTTTTAGCACTGAACTCAGTAAGATCATATAAATCTCCAAAATATAGATTAGCTCTTGCCCCTACAGAGAATTCCTGGTTAATCTTATAAGATACAGCTACAGCCGCAGTGTTTAAAGTACCACTACCTTTAAATTGATTTTGGTAGAGAATATTTCCGTTATCATCTTTCTGCTGACTAAGAATATCATAGCTTTTTGAACTATACGGCTGATAGGTAAATCCCATTTTAACCTTTGAGGAGATAGGAAATGCCAGTGAAATATTGGAAAGGTACGTAGAATGCTTTGTAGATTTCATATCGTTAAAGTTCGATTTGAAATAGTTGTTTTCGTTGGTAGCTTCCAGTTTGATACTTGTAAGTTCGAAATTCGCGTTGTTGGCAGGGTTAGCAAAATTGAAATTGCTGGTGAAATCACTTATAAAAGCGGTAGAAATACCTCCCATGGAAGAAGTTTCGATCGTATTATCATATTTTACATCCCCAATTCCATATTTTGCATACGGAGAGTTACTTAGACTCTGTGCATTCAGAAAATATCCAACTGATATGAATGATACTACAAAGATTTTTTTCATTCTTTATTTTTAAAACAATGCGCAAATATCTTAAATATTAATGAATTGTAAAAATTATATGTGGTTAAAGTTTGTTAAGGGCTGTATAATGGGGAATTTTTAATCTTTATATAGTATTGATGTCAATTGTGAATCACAAATTTGTCTTGTTTTGTCAACTTTGGTGCCCAGCCTTATAATTCACTATTGGGCGTGATGTGAATAGTGCATAGTGAATAGTGAATAGTGAATCCGCCTTGCTTGTGAATTTTTATCTGATATCCATTCACCATTGACTTTGCGAAGCAAAAATTGACCATTGCCTCAACTTAACGGAATTCTAAACTGACAATCCACATTACTCATTAATTTCTTTACCCTAAATTTACTCCCGATTTCTTATCTTTGAAACATGAATTGGGAGAACATCGCCGGACAGGAAAATCTAAAAAAACTTCTTAGAGAAAGCATTGCTGAAAACAGAGTGAGCCATGCCCAGCTTTTCGTAGGAAAGGAAGGTTATGGTACTTTACCCATGGTGCTGGCTTATGCAAAGGAAATTTTAAGCAAGGAAAATGAGCATGCTGCTTCAAAAGTTGAACATCTTAATCATCTGGATCTTCACTTCAGTTTTCCCGTTTTTACAGATAATAAAAACTCTTTAAGCAAAAATAAATTTGAGGAGTTCCGGGAAATGATTCTGGCCTCTCCATATGCAAGTTATGATGACTGGACTGCTTTTCTGGAATCTGAAAACAAACAG
>NZ_MAYF01000068.1 GCF_001684955.1 Chryseobacterium contaminans
AGCGTATGGGCAGAGTCAATATCTGGACTCAAACTTTAATGGTGCAGGCTACTTACAAACTGACTACAAATCTAAAAGCTACGATGAGCTGTCTAATATTAAGCTTTCTAACAATGCCTTGTACGCATTCGGAAGAGTAGCAATAGAGGATTATAAGTTCTATGAAAGTGGTTTTGGAGTCCTTAAACATAATCTTACTTCAGGATTGGATCCTACATTTGGAAATCAGGGGAAAGGGCATTATTACTTTGATTCTTATCATTCAGCCAATTCTACAAGGGATGTATATCCTTATGCTGACGGATCATTTTTAATTCTTTCAGACCTGGGGCTAACTAAAATAAATCAGAATGGGGTGCTGGATCCTGGTTTTGCCTTTAACGGAAAGCAGGAATTTGAATATGGACAGAAAAAATATACCCGTTTATTGGTTCTACCCAACAATAAAATTTATGTTTTCGGACAAAAAGGAGATGATCTGTATATTGAAAGATACAATCCTGACGGATTTTTTGATTTCTCGTTCGGAAATCAGGGTACCCTTACACTAGATGTAGGTTCCCTTGATATTATTAATGATGCTAAACTGTTGAATGACGGCAAGATTCTGATTACAGGATACAGCCAAAAACAGGTTAATAACAACTCTTCAGGAAATACGAGATACAATTTTATAAAAAAAATAAATCAGGACGGAACGCTTGACCCTGCTTTCAATTATGATAATATTCCAAGTATGTATGATAATCCGGGATACTTCAAAAAAATGCTCGTAGATGATTCTAATACTTATGCTTATATTATTAATAAAGTAAGTGAATGTGACCACAGAGTTTTAAAAGTTAACTTACAAACATTGGTGTCTTCAAATATTTTTATAAATCCTAGTGGAACTCCTTGGTTATGCAGCAACTTAAACCCTAAATATGTTATAAATGATATTATCCTTGATGGAAATAAGATCTATATTGCCGGAACTGAAAAAGTAAACGCCAATAACTCTATGTGGCTGACACGTTATAATTTAGACGGAACTATGGATACAGCTTTTGCTAACCAGGGGAAATTCAATTATTTTACTTACACAGGAAATCCGAACTCTCCCGTAGATGATATTGTAAACCTGGAAAGCATACAGTTGGCCTCAGATGGAAGCCTTTATGGCGGTGGAAGATTAAATAATGATTTTCTGGTTTTTAAAATTTTAAAATCGCTTACGTTGGATGTAAACGAAGCGAAATCAGATAAAACCAATATTCTCAGAGTATATCCCAATCCTGTAAAAGACCTTTTGTTCGCTGAAAATAAGAATCTTACAGGAAGTATTCAGATTTCTGTTTATGATATGTCTGGAAAATTGGTAAAAAAACAAAGTGTAGATTCCCGTAGTGAAAAAGTTTCTGTTGATCTTTCTGACCTGATATCCGGTAATTATGTAGTACAATATGAAGCTAAAAACTTTTCTCAATCTGTAAGGATTATAAAAAAATAACACAGCATGAAAAAAAATATAATATTTCTTCTTTTTTTAGGATTTTCCCAGCTGGGTTTTTCTCAACAGGGAGTTCTTGATGCCAATTTTGGCCTTGGACCATTCAGTTATGTTGAAAATGATAACGAAAAACAGATTTTGACAGCTATTGAATATGCAAATGATACTCTTTTTGCTGCAGGTTACACAGGTCCGGGAGTAGACGCCTCCTTACCTAATGCAGAAGGAAATTTTGTCCATAAAGACCGGTTCTTTTATTATAATGGTAAAAATCATAATAAAGCTTATATTTCTATTGGTGATGGAGGTTCCAGGGCTAATGCTATCAAACATTATGGAGCATATGTTTATCTAACTGGCTATTCAAAGGATAAAAACAATAAAAGTATTGCTGTAGTAAAGCTTCTTTCAAAAGATGCAAAGCTTGATATGTCACAAAATTTTAACAGAGACAGTAAGGTGATTACTGATTTCACAGATGACGATGAGGGCAATGCTATTGATATTAAAAATAATAAAATCTGGGTAGCCGGCAGGGCTGGGGATAAGTCTGTAATTGTCCGTTATAATCTAGCTAACGGTTATGTAGACAAAACTTTTAACCAAAAAGGATTTATGTTTTATCCTATTGGAACCCAGTCTGAGATTAAAAGCCTTAAAATTCTTGCGGATGATAAAATACTGATTGCAGGAACTACAAATAACGGAACTCAAACGGATTTCTTTATTACAAGGCTGAATCCTGATGGTACTTACGATTCTTCTTTTGGAACAAACGGTATTAAAACTATAGATTTCTTTGGACAAAATGATCATCTGAATGTGATGAAAATTTTATACAACGGTAAAATTATGCTGGGTGGCTCTTGTACCAGAACAATTAACAATATTGATATAGCATTGGTAAAGCTTAATGCAGATGGAAGTTATGATAATTCTTTTGGTGGAGCTGGAAAAGTAACTTATGATGAAGGAACGCAGGAGGATGTAGTGAATGATGTGGATGCTAAAGTAAATGCAAGTAATCAGGAGATTATTTATGCTATAGGATATAAAAAGCCCGGAGTATATAAAGATGTATTGTACAGAGAATTTGATTCAGATGGAAGTACATTGCCCAATGGGCCTGCGGTTAACAATTTGAGTAATTATGATGATTATCTGGTTGCAGGAGCATTTGGTGTTTTGCCTGCTGGGAGTTTTACGAGTCCGCTGACAATGTATGGCAATTGGTTTTGCAGGGAAGCTACGGGAAATTATATTCAGTTTAACAAGCTTGGCAATACTATGACAATGGTATCACCTGAATGTGGGGCTTCTTATGCTAGTTCAATAAGTAATATTAAAGTAAGAGCGGATGGTAAAATATATGTACTGTATCAGAATCAGCTGAAAAGATATCTGAACAACGGAACTCCTGATGTATCTTTTGGAAATAATGGAACCTTTACCGGCATGGCAACCAGCGAATTTGATTTGCTGCCTAATAATAAAGTAGTAGCTAATGTTTACATTTATGGAACCAATACCCAGAGGTATAGTGTTATTTTAGATGATAATGGTAAAATTATAGACAACTTCGAGTTTGAAAACCTGCCGGGAGCACACCAGAGGTATATCAATAAAATCATTTATTCTGCAGCCAAGAATAAAATGTATGCCTATTATTCTTCATTTGGAACCCAGTTTTCAAGTTCTGTGATGTGCCGGTATAATTTAGACGGAACCATCGATGGATCTTTTGCCAATAACAATAAATATATTTCTGTTACCCAGAGATATGGTTCGTATGATGCAGACTTGGATAAAGTAGATGTTAACAGCCAAAGAATTGTAACTGTTGATTTTACGACAGATAAAAAAATTATAAAACAATATAGTCTTGATGGTGATCCAATTGCAAGTTTCGGTAATGTGGGGACAGCTGAAATTGCTGATCCAAATCCAGCTTCTGGGTTCAAAAAAATTGTACTGGACAATTTAAATAATGTCTATATTCTTAAAAGTAAAAGTGAAAACTTTAATACCACTCTGCTCGTAGAAAAATATAATTCTTCAGGGATACTGGATACATCTTACGGAAATGGAGGTATTTTTGAATATGCATACAATTCTTCGGATTCTGATGCAACATTTTACTCCATTACGGTTCAGAGTGATAATAAACTGTTGATTTCAGGAAAACGCACAAAATTATTTACAGACAGTAACGGATATACGATAAGATTAAATACCAATGGAACTTTAGATACCACTTTCAGTGTCCAGAATGATGGGGTATTCTCTGATATGGAAGATGGTAATCCCAATGATTTCTTTGAAGATATCAGCGCTATGGGAATCACTCCCAATAATGAGATAATTATAGGTGGACTTAATAAGAACAGAAGTACTGGAAATATAATAACTTATACCGCTAAAATAAAAAAATTGAAATAAATTTATATATTAGTGGTTAAGTGGTAGGCTTTTTGAGTTGCCTGTTTTGATATATTTTTTACTATTTTAGCAGGTTATCCTTACTGATGGGAAATAATATCTGATGGAAGAGCTAAAATTTTTAATAATAAACACAGCAGTTAACGAAAATAAATGTATTCAATTATAGACATAGAAAGTAATGGTGCAGGTTATAGAAATGAATGCATTATAGATATCGCCATCTACAGATATGATGGGCAGAAAATTACAGATCAGTTTATATCCCTTGTCAATCCGGAAGGTGATATTACCCCCTTTGTTCAGAAGCTGACCAGTATTACCCCTAAGATGGTAAAAACGGCTCCCAAGTTCCATGAAATAGCTAAAAGAGTTATTGAAATTACCCAAAATACAACATTGGTAGGGCATAATATTGATTTTGATTACAGAATGCTTCGTCAATCATTTAAAAGGCTGGGGTATGATTTTAAAATCAATACATTAGATACTATTCCATTAGCTAAAAAATTGATTCCTGATGAGGTAAGCTACTCACTAGGAAAATTGGTGAAATCACTGGGAATTCCTCTGACTAATCATCACAGGGCCGATGGGGATGCAAGGGCAACTTTGGAACTTTTCAAACTTTTAATATCAAAAGATACTGAGAACGAAATTATCCAGAAGCAACACGAAGAAACCAATGCAAAAACCTATATCAATAAGATTAAAGAACTCACACAGGATCTTCCAAATGATAAAGGCTTTGTGTATTTTCAGGATGAGGCAGGAAGAATTATCTTCTCAGATTATGTTCAGGATATCAATAAGTTTTCAAAAAAAGTATTCAACTCAAAGTCCAAAAAATGGGAACAGGTTCAGAAAGATGCTGAACAGGTCAACTTTGAGCTTACCGGAACGGATATTATCGCTAAACTAATCCTGAATTCTAAAAATATTAAGAAAAAAGAAGTGCTGCCTTTCGGGCTTTATTACAGAAACAATAAATATGTTGTTGAAAAGAATAAGCTTAATAAAACAGAAAAGCCGATCCTTAAATTCCGGTCATTTACCCAGGGAACAAAAGCCGTTCAGTTTATTGGAGCTCACGAAGAATATAATGATGCGGCAGTATTGAAACAGAAAATAGAATTCAGAAAAAGAAATGAACTCTGGCTCGGTGCAGGAAGAAAGTTAGGCGAAAAATTATTTTTAATTATTGAAAATGGAAAGGTCGTCTCTTTTGGCTTTTATGAGCTGTTTACACAGATACAAACACTCAGTAAGCTTGCCAAATTAAAAATTGACCTCCAGCTGTCGTCAGCAGATTTGAACAATGAGCTGCAGTTAGCCCTTCTGCGTGGTGATTTTGAAACGTTGCCACTGCCTAAATAATAGAAAATGTAAGCCTTAGATTTTGATTAGAAAGAAGATGCTTTTCAAATCAATTTTCTCAGAATAAAAAATAAATAGTATTTTTGCAAAAAATAAATAGAAGCAATGCAAATTTTTAAACAAATAAAAACTGGAAAAAAGGGAGCTGTTAAGTTCTCTAAGGTTTGGAATATTTAAAAGACTTGTCTTGCATAAAAAATAATCAATGTGGCAGGCTCTTTTTCTAAGAATCTGCCTTTTTTTATGTTAAAATGAAATTATGAATTCACAAGAATTATTAAAGATCGCCAATGAGTTTGGCACACCAGTGTACGTTTACGATGCTGAATCCATCAAAGTTCAATACGAAAAACTTACATCTTCTTTTTTAAAACATACTAAGTTCTTCTACGCAGCGAAGGCATTAACAAACATTAATATCCTTAAGTATGTCAAGAAACTGGGTGCATCTTTGGATTGTGTATCTATTAATGAAGTCAAATTAGGATTAAAGGCAGGATTTCCAAAAGAAAAAATATTATTTACTCCCAATTGTGTTGACTTAGCTGAGATAGAGGAAGCAATGACATTCGGAGTTCATATTAACATTGATAACATTTCTATTCTTGAACAGTTCGGGAATAAATACGGAAATTCTTACCCTATTTTTGTTAGAATCAACCCACATATTTTTGCCGGAGGAAACTATAAAATTTCAACGGGTCACATCGATAGTAAATTCGGAATTTCTATTCACCAGCTTCGTCACATTGAAAGAGTGATGAAGAGTACCAATCTTAATGTTGAAGGACTTCATATGCACACAGGAAGTGAAATCAAAGATCCTGAAGTTTTCCTTCAGGCGTTGGATATCATGCTTGAGCTTTCTGAGCATTTTCCTAATCTGAAATATCTGGATATGGGAAGTGGGTTCAAAATTCCTTATCAGGATAGTGAGGAAGAAACAGACGTTAAAACACTGGGGAAAAAAGTAGAAAAAGTCTTAGGAGAGTTCTCAAAAACAACCGGGAGAAAATTCGAGCTATGGTTTGAACCAGGGAAATTCTTAGTAGGAAAAAGCGGATACCTTTTAGTAAAGGCCAATGTAATCAAACAAACTACAGCTACCGTTTTTGTTGGGGTGAATTCAGGGTTTAACCACCTGATCCGTCCTATGTTCTACGATTCTTATCATGCTATTGAAAATCTATCCAATCCAAAAGGAGCAGAAAGAATTTATACTGTTGTGGGAAACATTTGTGAGACGGATACTTTTGCATGGGACAGAAAATTACATGAAGTAAGAGAGGGAGATATCCTTGCATTCCACAATGCGGGAGCTTATGGTTTTGAAATGAGTTCAAACTTCAATTCAAGATTAAAGCCTGCTGAGGTTCTGTTCCTTGATGGTAAAGCCCACCTGATCCGTAAAAGAGACGAATTTGAAGATTTATTGAGAAACCAGATTGAAGTGGTTATTTAATCAATATGAAATAATAAATGAACGGCTGTCCTTTTGGATAGCCGTTTTTATTTAAAAAACTTGTGAACTCTGTGTGAAAATAAAAGCGATATAGATTTTATGAAAATTTACGAGTTTTTTAATACTATATCCTTATTAGTTCTCCTATTAATTAGCTAAATTTGATAGACTTAGGATATGTACATCCCGATCAACTCATAGAAAACAACTACCAAATCTATTAATTATGGCTAAAAACATAGCAGAGCAAATTGTTGAAATGCTCGAAAATGCCAATGTGAAAAGAATTTATGCAGTAACAGGAGACAGTCTCAATCACCTAAATATTGCGGTGAAGAAAAGCAGCATCCAATGGATTCATGTTCGTCATGAAGAAGTAGGGGCGTATGCCGCCGCAGCCGAAGCAGAACTTGATGGTCTGGCAGTATGTGCAGGAAGCTGTGGCCCGGGACACGTTCACCTGATTAATGGGGTATATGAAGCACACAGATCTCATGTTCCGATGCTGGTGATTGCCTCTACAATTCCCAGTGATGAAATGGGCATGGATTATTTCCAGGAAACGAACACAATAAAGTTGTTTGATGACTGCAGTTATTATAATCAGATGATTACTCGGCCTGAACAGGTACAGAGAACTGTACAGACGGCTATTCAGCATGCAATTTCCAAAAAAGGAGTAGCTGTAATTGGTCTTCCGGGAGATGTTTCAGAACTGGACGCACAAGAGGCAACTACCTCTGCTCAGATCTTTAAAACCAATCCTGTCATAAGACCATCAGATGATGAACTGAAAAATCTGGCTGCACTGATCAATGAAAGCAAAAAAATAACCCTTTATTGTGGGATAGGAGCCGCTGAAGCCAGTGCTGAAGTGATAAAGTTATCCCATTTATTAAAAGCTCCCGTAGGATATTCTTTCCGGGGAAAAATGGCCATTCAGCCTAATAACCCTAATGAAATAGGTCTTACAGGTTTGCTGGGGTTTCCTTCTGCCTATCATGCGATGCACGAAGCAGATCTTGTGATCCTTCTGGGCACAGATTTCCCTTATCAGAAGTTTATGCCGGTAAAAAATAAAATCGTTCAGATCGATGAAAGTCCGGAAAGGCTTGGAAGAAGGGCTAAGCTTGAATTAGGTCTTACAGGAGACGTTAAACATACCATTATGGCTTTGCTACCTTTGCTGAACGAGAAAACAGATGTTGACTTTCTCAATGAGCAGCTGGCTTTTTATGATAAAGTAAAAGAAAATCAATTTGAATATGTAAAAGATCCGGGAAAAGAAGATGCTATTCAGCCTGAATATGTAGCCCATACATTAGATAGGTTAGCTAAAAAAGATGCGATCTTTACTGTAGATACGGGAATGTGCTGCGTTTGGGGAGCAAGATTCATTACGGGAACCGGGGAACGGAAGATGTTGGGATCTTTTAACCATGGATCAATGGCTAATGCAATGCCAATGGCTATCGGAGCTGCTTTATCACATCCGGATAAACAGATTATTGCCATGTGTGGAGATGGCGGCTTATCGATGCTTTTGGGAGATATGGCAACTATTTTTCAATACAAACTTCCTGTAAAACTGATCGTCTTTAATAACAGAACACTGGGAATGGTAAAGCTGGAAATGGAAGTGGGTGGAATGCCGGATAACGAAACAGATATGATTAACCCGGATTTTGCATTGGTAGCCCAAGCCATGGGGTATCCCGGGAAAAATGTACATCAACCTGAAGAGGTAGAAAATGCCATTAAGGAATGCCTGGATTATAACGGGCCTTACCTGCTCAATATTTTTACCAATCCTAATGCATTGGCTCTTCCTCCAAAGATTGAGTTGGATCAGGTTCTGGGAATGACCAAATCTATGGCTCAGCTTATGTTGGGGGGCAAAATGGATGAGGTGCTTGAAACCGTTAAAAGTAATTATAAACATATCAAAGGTTTGTTATAACAGGGATTTTAAAAATTTCTGTAAACAAGATGTGAAATCTATTTTAGAAAACTTCATACATTGTGTGAAGTTTTTCTTTTTAGTAAGACATCTAAATATTTACCTTTGTTGATTAATTTAATGAACAAATCAAGCTATGAGAACGGTACTTTTATTTTTTGCCTTATTTTTTGTGAACTTTTCTTTTGCACAAGAGCTTGAAGACAGAGATGATTCCTTTATTGTAGAAAACAATAAAAATCTTTTTAAAATAGATATTAAAGAACCTTTTCTGCAGGTGGCTGTAAAGTGTAATGATTTTAAGCCGGCAGCTTTTGAAGGAGGAGCTTCAGCTTACAAAGATATCCTGAATAAATATATGTATACATACCTGAATGCAGATTTCTATACATTAAGTGGTGATTTTACATTTACTTTAATAATAGATGAATCAGGAAAGGTAATAGATGCAGTTGGAGCTCCAAAAGTTTTGCATAGTGAAGCCTTTTTCGATGATATGCAGTATGTAGTGAGAAGAATCAAAAAAAATTGGAAACCTGCAACCTGTAACGGGCAACCTGTAAAATCAGAAATGAAGGTAAAAATGAACTTCTCATCATTATCAGTAGATATGTAACCCAAAATCATGAATAAAAAACTATTAACCATTTTCTTACTTACTTTTACGTTTTTTGCTGCACTGGCACAAAGGCCGGCGATGACTGATTATCCTCCTGGTCAGGATGCTTATAAAGGCGGAAATATTCAGATGTTTAAAGATATCCAGGAGTATTTCACTAAAAATAAGCTTTCAGGATGTGACAATAATAACATAAAAGAAATGTATTGGGTAACCCTGAGAATTGATGAAAACGTTAAACCTGCATTAATAAGAAAAAAGAATGATATTGAAAGTGCAGAAAAAAACAAATGCGCTTATAATTTAATCGTAAAAGCATTGGGAGCGCTTAAAGATTGGCAACCTGCTAAAGTTGATGGTAAAAATATCACAGCATATACAGACTTTCCATTTATTCCTTCAGATTTTTTTGAAAATTACAAGGAGAACTATGACACCCGAAACTTCATTACTAAACCTTCTTTTCCTCCTAATGGAATGCTTTCATTCAGGGATGAAGTCAAAAAAAATGTACGCTCATCCATAGATTATGATTTTTATAATGTGAAGGGGATTTTTACCGTTTTCTTTACTATTGATACAGACGGCTCTACAAATGTTATTGATGTAGAACCTAAGGTCCCTAATAGCGAAGGATTGATTGAAGACATAAAATACGGATTTAAAAAAGTGAAACAAAAGTGGATTCCTGCCACAAAAAAAGGAGTTCCGGTAAAAGTAAACACCCGGGTAAACCTCAAATTTACTGACTATTAAATGCACTAACTAATAAGTATGAAAAAACACATTGCAATCCTGTTTCTGCTTTTGGGATTCATAGGATATTCACAACAGTCATCCCCGAAAGAAGATATACCAACTTCACAAGATGCAGAATTTCCAGGCGGAGATGAAGCCTTTACTAAAGAATTTCTACAAATGATTCATTCCTATATTGACTTGCGAAAATATGCCGTAAACGGAAAATTTGTTTTTGTCTTTGATGTGAATACAAACGGTAAAACAGAAAACCTGGATGTGCTGCCCAAAGTAAAGAATAGTGAGATGTTTATTGATGACATGAAGTTTGCTATTAAAAAAGTAAAAAAGAAATGGAAGCCTGCAATGAAGAATGGAGAACCTGTAGTTTCCAAGAAAATTATTAAAATCAACTTTACATCCGATCATTTTGATCACGGAGACTAATACTTATTGGATAAAGGAAAATCATGGCTCTTTACGAGTTTAACAGATCGTAATAATCCTCCTGCCATTCTGTCACAATATTTTGTATCTTTGCAGACTCATCTGTTCGTAATTTAAAATTCACGGAGTAATTTCTTGTGTTTTTAAATGAGAACCTTAAATTGATTATCGTGCAGGAAAAATATATAGACGAAACAAAACAGGGCGAAGCATTTGCTATTGCCGAAAGACCTGAGAATTCTAAAAAACTGTTTTTAGAAAGCTATGGTTGTCAGATGAACTTCTCAGATTCCGAAATTGTTGCCTCCATTCTTAACGAACAGGGGTATAATACAACAATGAAAGTGGAAGAGGCTGATCTGATCCTGTTAAATACATGTTCTATCCGTGAAAAGGCTGAGCAGACGGTAAGAATGCGTCTTTCCCAATTCAAAAATCTTAAGAAAGAAAAACCGAATATGACGGTAGGAGTTCTGGGATGTATGGCGGAAAGATTAAAAACCAAATTCTTAGAAGAAGAACAACTGGTTGACCTTGTAGTGGGGCCAGATGCTTATAGAGATCTACCGAACTTGTTGAAGGAAACGAATGATGGTAGAGATGCTATCAACGTAATCCTTTCCAAAGAAGAGACATATGCAGATATCAACCCTGTTCGTTTAGGCGGAAACGGAGTAACAGCGTTCGTTACCATTACGAGAGGGTGTGATAATATGTGTACTTTCTGTGTAGTTCCGTTTACCAGAGGAAGAGAAAGAAGCCGTGATCCGCACTCCATTATTGAAGAATGTAAAGACCTGGCGAATAGCGGTTATAAAGAAATTACCCTTTTAGGACAAAACGTAGACTCATACTTATGGTATGGTGGGGGCCCTAAGAAAGATTTTGCCAAAGCATCTGAAATGCAGAAAGCAACAGCCGTTAACTTTGCTCAGTTATTAGATTTGGTAGCCAAAGCCGTTCCGGAAATGAGAATCAGATTCTCTACATCAAATCCTCAGGATATGAGCCTTGATGTATTCAGAATGATGGCGAAGCACGATAATATCTGTAAATATGTACACCTTCCTGTTCAAAGTGGAAGCAATAATATGCTTGCGGCAATGAACAGACAGCATACCCGTGAAGAATATCTGGAACTGATCAGAAAAGCGAAAGAAATTGTTCCGGAAGTAGCTTTCTCTCAGGACATGATCGTAGGATTCTGCAATGAATCAGAAGAAGACCACCAGGATACATTAAGCCTGATGAGAGAAGTAGAATATGACTACGGTTATATGTTCGCTTATTCCGAAAGACCGGGAACTCCCGCTCATAAGAAAATGGAAGACAATATTCCGGCTGATGTGAAGCAGAGACGTCTTGCTGAGGTCATAGCCCTTCAGGGAGAACTTTCCAGAAAGAGAATGCAGTCTTATGTAGGAAGAGTTCATCAGATCCTGATCGAGGGAACTTCTAAAAAGAACGAAAACCAATGGAAAGGAAGAAACTCCCAAAATGCTGTTTGTGTCTTCGATAAGCTTGAAGGTCAGCAAATAGGTGACATTGTGGATATTTTTGTATATGATAATACCCAGGGCACACTTTTAGGGAAAATCACAGAATAAATATAAGTTTTGAAAGCGGTTTACCTTTTTACCTTATTTTGTTCTGCTTTCTTGTCAGGCAGAGAAAAAAATGAGTAAATATCCGGATACCGTGGGCGATATAGCTTTTGATGAAAAGTTGGATGAAGCAGGATTTAAAAAGTGTGGAGCCAGAAAAGAGAGGCATTTCAGTTTTCAATATTATCACGGACCCAAGATGTTCGGTTATAAAGGAGAAAAAATTGCTATTGAAGAAAAACTTAAAAAAGAAAATATATATTCAGAAAAGAAAGTCAACGGGTATATTACCGTTAGATTTTTAGTAAATTGTGAAGGAAAAACAGGGCTGTTTAGATCTAAGCATATGGATTCGGATTTGAAAGATGCTGTTTTAAATGAAGAACTGGAAAATAAGCTGTTGAATTTCACAAAATCATTAAATGGCTGGATGCCAAAAGAGATAGAAGGTTTAAAAGTAGATTACTATCAGTATTTAACCTATAAAATTGAAGATGGAAAAGTTTCAGAGGTACTACCTTAGCTTTTTGTTACTTATAGTGTACACCAATACTATTGCACAGGTCAACTGTAATGCAATAGAGGGTGAGGACTGTAAAAAAGCCTGTGAACTTTACAACACAGCTTCAGATTTACAGGGTTCCCGGGAATCTCAGGAAGACTTTGATAAAGCAATAGGTTTTTGTCCGGATTTCTCCAATGCTTATATGGAGAAAGCGGTACCTTATCTCAAAAACGGAGACTTTGCGACCTGGAAAATCCTGATTGATAAAGCGGTTGCATTAGATCCTAAAATGCATCTTGGCTACAGGGGCTGGTGTAAGTTTCAGTTTTTAAGAGACTATAAAGGAGCTATTCTGGATCTGGAGGAGCTTAAAAAATACTATCCGGAAGACTTGGGAAGGTCGCAGAACGGAGATTATAATCTGGATGTAGTGAAAGCTATGTCCTATAGTGCTTTAGGGCAGAAAGAAAAAGCAGCCGGAATTATCGAAAGATTACTGGCTACAAGAGGATATGTGAAGGGAATGTTCGATCATTACCAGCTGGGAGTTACCTATTTTGAGCTGGGAAGATATGATAAAGCCCTTGAGAATTTTGAAAAACAAAGCAAAGAATACAACTTTGCCGAGAATATATACTTTAAAAGTAAAGTTTCTAAAATTAGGAACAAAGATTATTTGGATTTGAAAATGTTAGCCTTAAAAACCTACGATGAAGGAAAGACTATGAAAGATGTCTATACTCATCATTTTAACAAAGTCTACAGACAGCAGATTGAAGAGCTGTAGAATAGTAACATTCAGTCAATAATCAAAAATTTACTTATGAGCAACGAGTTACAAAACATAAAAAACCGCTTCGGAATTATCGGGAATTTTCCGGCACTCAACAGGGCCCTGGAAAAATCGATACAGGTTGCCCCTACCGACATCTCTGTCCTTGTTATCGGAGAAAGTGGAGTAGGAAAAGAATTTATTCCAAAGATCATTCATTCAGAATCCAGAAGAAAACATCAGCCTTATATTGTAGTAAACTGTGGAGCTATTCCTGAAGGAACTATAGACTCAGAATTATTTGGGCACGAAAAAGGAGCTTTTACAGGCGCTACAGCCACCAGAAAAGGATATTTTGAAGTAGCAGACGGTGGAACCATCTTCCTGGATGAGGTGGGAGAACTTCCACTACAAACGCAGGTTCGTCTTTTAAGAGTACTGGAGAGTGGTGAGTTTATGAAAGTAGGTTCTTCACAGGTACAAAAGACCAATGTGAGAATCGTGGCAGCCACTAACGTTAACATGATGAAGGCCATTCATGACGGAAGATTCCGTGAAGATCTGTATTATCGTTTGAATACCGTTCAGATTGATATGCCACCTTTAAGAGAAAGAAAAGGAGATATTCATTTACTGTTCAGAAAGTTTGCAATAGATTTTGCAGAAAAATACAGAATGCCTGAGCTGGAACTGGAGCCAAGCGCCGTTCATTATATAGAAAACTACTCTTTCCCAGGTAACGTCCGTCAATTAAGAAATCTTGTTGAGCAGATGACTGTGGTGGAAAGGAACAGAAATATCACAGCTGAAAAGCTTGCAGAATATATTCCGATGGAAACCCACCTTCCGATGGTGGTAAACAATCAGAGTGCACCAAAATCTAGTGATTTCGGAAGCGAAAGGGAAATCATGTATAAGATTCTCTTTGATATGCGAAACGATATTAATGATTTAAAATCCTTAACTTCGGAACTAATAAAGAACAGAGGAACAGCAGATCTGAGCAATCATGAAAAAAATCTGATTAACAGAATTTATACTTCTGAAAACCAATCACAGCTCAATTCCGGCTCTTTACTGTACTTTGAGAATAATAATGATACTCCGTCTGTTCAGACTCCTACCATTATTTCAAATCCGGATGACAGTTACGAAGATGTTGAGGATATTGAAGTAGAAGAAAACAGACCAGAATCCCTCTCTCTTCAGAATAATGAAAAAGATTTGATTATCAAAGCATTAGAAAAACATAAAGGAAGAAGAAACAGAGCTGCAGATGAATTAGGAATTTCGCAGAGAACTTTATATAGAAAAATAAAACAGTATAATCTGGAAGATTAATAAAGCACAAAAAATAATGAATGTAAATTTAACACCTAAGCCGATTAATTTTAAATTAGGGGAATATATTAACAGAGGTTTCGAATTTTTAAAAAAGGATTTCGGAAATATTTTTGTTGCATTTTTAGTATGCATCGTTATGTCAATTATTCCTTTTTGCGGAATGCTGGCTATGGGTAATTTGTATAAATATCTTCAAAAACTCAATAGAAAGCAGCCTGCAAGTCCCGGAGATATTTTCGACTTTAAAGACTTTATGCCTTATTTTATTTTACAACTCATTATTTTTGGAGCTGTTTTAATCGTTTATATTCCACTGATTATTGTATTGGCATTAACAGGAGCATTCTCTGGAAATGATGATCCTAACCCGATGGCAGGATTTTTTATGTTTCCTTATCTATTTGTAGTAATGATTGCAATCTATTACTTTGCCTTAAAGGCCTTTTATATTGTTCCTTTAATAAGTCTTAAAGGAATTAAAGATATCAAAACAGCCTGGAATATTTCAAAAGTAATGACGAAAGGAAACCTTATATCAATTCTTCTTTTCGCATTCGTAGTAGGACTTTTAGCTCAGATTGGAATTCTTGCCTGTGGGATTGGCCTTTTTCTTACCATTCCATTTGTATATACTGCTAATTATTTTGCTTACGAAGATGCTATTCAACAAATTGAGTTTGATGAAATCACTGAAATTGGATCTAAAAATGAATTTTAAAATTAAAAATATAAGCCTGAAACAACCACTACTAATAGTGGCCCTCTTTGCTTTGCTGGGAGTGTTGAATTCATGCTATAGCTTTACCGGATCATCTCTTACAGACGAAAAAACGGTTCAGATTAATGAGTTTCCGAACAATGCCTCTCTTGTAAATCCGGCATTATCACAACAGTTCTCAACAGATATTCAAAACAGGTTTTTACAAAGAACTACCCTGAAAGGAACAAAATCAAATCCTGATATCTTGATAGAAGGAGAAATTTCAGACTATTCCATTACGCCTACAACAATCAGCTCCAATACGCAGACAAACCCCGCAGGTGGAGTGGTGCAGCAGGCTCAGAATAAACTTACAATTACCGTAAAAGTACATTATGAAAATAAAGTACACCCGGATTCCAGTTTTGACAGAACTTATTCGGATGAAGCTGCTTTTAACAGTAATTTGTCACAAAGTGATATCGAAAGCCAACAGGTAAAAATTGTGACTGAGAGAATTATTAACAAGATTTTTAACGACATTGTAGCGAATTGGTAAGATGAATCCCAGAGTTTTAGAATTAATAAAAAATCCGAAAAATATTCAGTCAGAAGATCTAAGTCTTTTGAAGGAAGAGATTCACGCATTTCCCTATATTCAAAATATCAGGGCACTTCATCTGTATGGAGTACACCTGTATGAAAAAGAGAACTATCAGAAAGAACTATCCATAACAGCGGCTTATACCACTGATAAAAAAATTCTTTATCAACTGATCAACGGGAAAATTCAGCAAGAAGTAAAAGCGGTAGTTACTGAAGATAAACCTTCTGTAATTGTTGCTGATAAACCAGTTAAATACAACTATAATGTCAAAGGTTTCCCAATCAGAAGAGAAGAAGTCGTTTCTGCTCCTGAAAAAGCAGCAGAAGAAGAAAATGAAACATGCACATTAAAGACAGAACAGGAAGTGAAGCATCTCTACATCAACGGAGAGCGCAACAGAATCCTGTTTGAAGGCGAAGAAAACTTCCTGAATGAGGTAAATCCTGAAACAATTGATCTTGAATCTACATTAGAATCAGGAACATTGGTAACCCAGAAATCCGAACCAGAAACTATAATGGCGGTTCAACAGAAAGAGGAGGAAACACAGCCGGATATAGAAGAAAATGCAGGAGAAAAATTCACTCCGGAAACTGTAGTGAATGAAGATCAGATTGCTTCAGAAACAGTAGAAGAACAAGTCGAAGAAGAGAAGAACCTGAGTTTTGAAGAGACAGAAGCTTTATTACCAGAAGTAGAGGCTGAAGAAAATGTAGCTGAGACTCCAGCTGAAAAAGAGGAAAATCCGGGAATTGAGGAAACAGAATCCATATTACCAGAAGCAAAAGCAGAAGAAAATATAGTTGAAGTCTCAACAGAAGATGCTGAAGCTATTGCTGATGAAGAAATAGCTGTTTCTGAACTGAAGGAAGAGATTGCAGAAGAGCCGGGAGCAGAATTAAGTTTCCATGGAACAGAAGCATTCTTACCGGATGTTAAAATTCAGGGGAATAACAAAAAAATTACTGAAGCTCTTGAAACTCCTGTGCTTAATGTAAATAAGCATGAGGAGGAAATGAGACGCCTGATAGAAGAGGTTGAGAAGAAAATGAAGGAGGCTAAATCTGTTGCGCAAGAAGAACAGATAGAGCCGGAAGCAACTGAAGATCATGAGATAAGCTTTGCAGAAACTCAAAGTTTCCATTTCTGGTCAACCGACCAGGAAAGTTCAGGAAAAGGGCAAGAAATACAAAAAGAAGAAGGACAGATAGAGCCATCTGAGCACAAGGAACAAGAACCACAAGCCATAAAAGAAGAAGTTGTAGAAGAAAGTGTTCCTGAAGTTCAGGCAGCATGGAAACCTATGAGTATTGAATCCAATATACCCGATTCTTTAATTAATAAAACGGTGATATCCAATGCTCCTATAACAGATATCCCTGTAATAACAGAAATACCATCAGCAGAAATAAAAATTGAAAATATAGAGGCTGTTGAAGAGCAGGAAATGATAGAAGAGCAACCAGCTGAAGATATTTTTGTAGAAGAAGTCATAGCAGAGCAACCTGAAAAAGGAGAGCAGGCACAGGAAACTCCGGAAGAAGATGCTCAGAAAAATGAAGAAGTTCCGGTAATGAATGTTTCGTTCTTTGGTACAGACATTTCAAGCTTGAAAGTTGGTGAATCAAAGGAAACGAAAGAAGAATCAATGAAGACAACAACAAAGGAAAGTGTTCCTCATGCTTCCGTGAACAGCAATGTCCCTGGTTTTATCAATACATGGCAGAGCTGGCTGAAAATAGACAGGACAGACGAGGCGGAGAAAGAAAAAGAAGATATCAAAGAAAAAGCCATTGAAACCTTTATTGAAAACAATCCTAGAATAAGCCAGCTGAAAGAGGAGAGCACCTATGTTGTCAAAGAAAAGAATGACGATATTTCTCACCTGATGACCGAAACTTTAGCCAATCTCTATTTTGAACAGAAACTATATTCTAAAGCAATTAAAGCGTTTGAAATACTGATTAAAAAGCATCCGGAAAAGAAAGAATATTTCGAAACCAGAATTAAAGAGATCAAAGATTTTAGAAGTAAAAACTAAGATATAATAATATAAAAGGTACAGCTTTGAAAGACTGTACCTTTTTTGTTTTTTATTCTGTTGAAGGCGTTTTTTTGCCCCGTAACTTCCTCCATGCTTTTCTTCCGTATACAATTACCACAACTAATAAGAGAATGGCCAGAATTGCAGCAATAATAGGAGCAGCCATTGCGAGGACAGCCATAATACCAGCTCCTGCGGTCTCAGTAGTTCCCACCACGGAATTTCCCAATCCGCCCGTAGTTGCTGTAGAAGCAGCTCTTATTCCTGCAAAACCGGAACTTATAGTGGCCGCCGTTCCTCCCCCCGCAATTAATGCCAATGCCCACTGAGGAAATGTTCCCAATTCAGCAAACTGGCTGGCAAATAAAATAGAGCCTGCCACAGTGGCCATAGGAATAGAAACCGTATCCAGTAAATGATCTACAAATGGAACATAGTAAGCCAGAATCTCAACAACCGTTGCGATCCCTGTTGTGATGAGTGCAGGTAAGCCCGCCAGCCACTCGAAACTTTCACTCATTGGAATCCAATGAAAATAGGATGCAAGACTTACGGCGAACATAGGTAGGAATACCCTGAAGCCTGTAGCTGCAGATAGCCCAATACCAATAAAGGCACTGATGATATACGAAAGGTAGGGAACTTGATCCAACATATTAATTTTCAGATTTATTGTTTCCTATAAAATTACAAAAAGTATGTGAGATTTGAAATGCAGTGAGTGATGAGGTCAGGATTCAGGTTACAAGATGCGCAGTTTAGGGTGATAAAAGTGATAAATAAGATAGCTAAAGTAATTATTACAATATAAACTTTATAAAAGGCTATATACATGTAATCATCTGTATCAATCTGTGGCAGCTATGGTTGATATATGTTTTAAAAGATTTGCAGATTTTTAAACGAACATTTTTACAGTTTGATCTGTGCTAATCTGTGTGATCTGGGGGAAAAGAAAAAAAATGGCATAACCAGCAAAATCTGCGAGAGAAAAAACCGTCAGAAGAATTAAATATGATCACTCATTTGTTATTTTCCCTAATCAGAAATTATTTTTTCTGGGTTTCACAAAGTTTGATAAACTGTGCTTCCACATCCCGAAACTTTGGCGGCATCTCAGAAGAAACCCAAAAAAGCATAGCCATGGTCTTTTCTCCGAAAGCTTCTTTAAATAAACCTTTATTCAGTCTATAACACTCTCTTAACAGTCTTTTAATTCGGTTTCTATGAACTGCTCTCTTGAAATATCTTTTAGAAACAGAAACTCCAAATTTTCCACTTTCAATCGGGATTGTAGGTTTGTCTTTTAGGATAATGATTCTCAGATTTCCGGAAGTTCTCCATTTACCTTTTTCAAAAAGTAAACTGATCTCTGTATTTTTTTTGAGCTTTTCCGCTCTTGGATATTTGGAATTCTGCATTAATCTTTTTTCACTAAATAATTAATCACTTCAGCAGCAGCATATAAACCGAAAATTGCAGGAATAAAACTGATGGTTCCGTAAAATGATTTTTTAAAATTGCTTCCATCTGTCATTTTCAGGCTCTCTTCCTTCTGAATTTCATTAGAGAATACACATCGGAAACCTTTATTGATTTTTTCCTTTTTTAATCTTTTTCTTACCTGTTTGGCAAGGAAGCAATTGTGGGTTTTGCTAATGTCTCTTACCATTACCATGCTCGGATCAGTCTTCCCTCCGGCACCCATGGAACTTACAATCTTGATCTTTCTTCTTCTGGCAGCCTTTATCAGGCAAATTTTTGGTGTTACACTGTCAATACAGTCAAGAACATAATCAAATTTTCCGGAATCAAGAACTTCATCCATTCTTTCAGGATTCAAAAACTCATTGATTTTGAATAATTTAAGCTCAGGATTAATATCAAGCAGTCTTTCTGCAACCACTTCCACCTTATGTTTTCCTACTGTTGAATGCAGGGCCGGAAGCTGTCTGTTGATGTTTGTAATATCCACTGTATCACCATCTACAATGGTCATATTTCCTACACCGGCTCTTGCTAGGAATTCTGCTGCAAAAGAACCCACTCCACCAAGTCCTACCACCAGAATATTGGCTTTAATAAGCTTTTCCAATCCTTCTTCCTTTACCAAAAGTTCCGTTCTTTCCAGCCAGTATTTATCCATTTTGTATTGTGTGTAAATTTTCTAAAATTTGTTCATTGAGGTCTTCCAGAGAAATTTCTTTTAGTTCTGAAACTTTCAGGTACAACTCTTCGATTTTAAAATCTTCATTGTCAGTTTCTAAAAAGAATTTATCTAAGGGAGTGCTTTTTAAAATATCCTGCAAAGATAAATTATACAAAACAGCTTTTCCAAAACTCAGATAAAAATTATTAGCCAAAAGGTCCTCTGCAATTTTTCGTTTTTTATTAAAACCATGAATAATCATAGCTTGTTCCGCCTTTTTTTTAAAAGAAATTACTTCATAAAATTTTCTCACACAATGTATGATGACGGGTTTTTTTACTTCATTGGAAATATTGATCTGTTTTAAAAAAACGTCCTCCTGTATTTTCTGATCAATAGAAACCAGAGAATCCAGACCACATTCTCCAATGGCAAAACAGTTCTCAAACATCATATTTTTTATCCAGCTTAACTGGTGATCAATGTTGTTAATGTCAATGTCATAGGGGTGTATTCCTATTGAATAAAGGGAATCTGGCGGAATTTGCTCAATGTCCAAATTGTAAATTCCGTCTCTGATGTATTTTTTATGATGGTGAAAATCAAAAAATTCCATATTCAAAAATACTACTATTTGGAATTAATGTAAAATTATTAAACGATCGTTTATAAATGTGTTAAAAATTTCTTAACTTTACTCAAAGTGCACTTCATGAAAAAAAAATTTACGGAAAAGCAGATTCACATACTGGATATTGCGGAAGAATTAATTGCAAAGAAAGGGTACGAAGGAACTTCTGTTAGAGATATTTGCTCCAAAGCCAATATCAATGTCGCTATGATCTCTTATTACTTCGGTTCTAAGGAGAAAATGATGTCTTATCTTTATCAATATAGAGTACTGAAGACCAGAGAAAATTTTTCAGAATTTGCTGATACCATCAAAGAAGGAAAGCCGGAAATGCAGATGCGTGAAATGATAAAGTATATTGTTTCCCAGCTGTTCAAATACAACTATTTTCATGGGTTTGTTACCCAGGAACTCCGTCATACTGAGAATTTAAAAGATGAATTACTTGATTTTTACCAGTTGTTTGTAAAAAAACTGGATGAAGTCATCAAAAAAGGAGTAGCTTCCGGAGTATTTACGTTTACTCCAAAACCGGAAGATATTCTTACGATGATTATCGGCTCTACCTTATTTGTGATCCGGAATAAAAATTTTTATGAACTTTACGTACCAAGTAAAAACGAAGAAGCCTATGCAAAAGAGGCTGAAAAGAAAGTAAGAATGAATCTTTTATTAAGTGTTTTTGCAATTTTAGGATACGCTGCAGACTAAAATTACGTTAAATATTCATAAAAAAAAATCTATTGACAAAAAAGTTATATTTTTGCAAATTAGTAAATCGGCTGTATAATCCGAAAACTGTTGAATTTTTTATATGAAAAAATATATTTTAGGTCTTTTTGCTGTAGCAGTGGTGGCATCATGTGTAAGCCAGCAAGAAAGAGCAATGAAGAGTGCTGATAAAGATTTTATCTTAAAAGCTGCTAATGAAAACTTCGCTAAGAAAAAGTGGAAAAACGCATTGGCTCTTTATGACAGACTAGCGAACCTTGTAGCAGGAACGGATGACTTCCCTAATGTAGGTTTCAATACAGCTTATGCCAATTACTATGATAAAAGTTATAAACTGGCAGGGCATCAGTTTAAAAACTTTGCAGTAAACTTCCCAAAAGATCCAAGAGCGGAAGAAGCAGCTTATATGTCTGCGTTATGCTACTATGAGGGATCTATGGATTACAACCTGGATCAGTCAAGTACAGAATTAGCGGTTAATGAGCTTCAGGACTTCCTGAACAATTACCCAAATTCGGAACGATCAAAAAATATTAGTCAGCTTATTGATGAACTGACTTATAAACTAGAGTTTAAAGCGTACGAAAACGGAAGACAATATTTTAAAATGGGAGAGTACAAAGCAGCTAACGTAGCTTTGGAAAATGTATTGGAAGACTTTCCAAGTACAAAACTTCGCCCGAAAATTTATGATTATATCATGAAGTCCCGTTATGAATTGGCGATGAAATCTGTTTATAATCTTAAAGATGAACGTATTGAAAGTGCTTTAACCTACACGAAAATGGTTGAAAAAGAACTTCCTAATACAGAATATTCTAAAACAGCATCTGATCTGAGAGCAAAGCTGGAAAAAGAGAAAGAGCATTTTGCGGTGGTTAAAAAAGAAACTGAAGCAAAAATTGCAGCTTTAACAGCTAAACAAAAGAAAGAGGCAGAAAAGCTTGATAATCAGAATAAAAAAGAACAGCAGATTAAAGATCAGATCAGCAACGAAAAGCAGGCAAAGCAGATGCAGAGGGATAGTGCGGCACTTCAGACCCCTCCACCTGCAGCGACTTTCAAAATTAAAAGATAATTCGTAAATTTGCCATCTTAAAATAAAAATAATTTTCTCAAAATGAGTGTAAAAGATACAAAAGCAGAAGTAAATACTATTACTTACGACAAAGATAAGATTGAAGATAAAGTAGGTTCAATCTACGAAGCTATTGTTATCATGGGAAAGAGAGCAGAGCAAATCAATGCGGAGATCCGTACGGAACTTCACAACAAATTAGATGAATTTGCTGTTCACAATTCTACATTAGAAGAAGTTTTTGAAAACAGAGAACAAATTGAGATCTCTAAACATTACGAAAAACTTCCAAAGCCAACTTCAATTGCTATTGAAGAATGGTTAAACGATGATGTATATTTCAGAAAAACAGAAGACAGAAAGTAATCATCTGTGTTTTTTATAAACAAAGGTCATAAAGGAACTCGGTTCTTTTATGACCTTTGCTGTTTTAAACCCTGATTATGGGAAAAAATAAGTATTTTAGTATTTCAAAAAAATTAAAGCTAAATGAGTGTTTCCGGTAAAAAAATCCTTATTGCAGTTTCCGGTGGAATTGCAGCCTATAAAGTTCACTTTTTAGTAAGAGACTTTGTAAAACAAGGTGCCGAAGTACAGGTGATTATGACCCCTGACGCAGAACATTTTGTAACCAAATTAAGTTTGGCTACCCTATCAAAGAAACCAGTTTATTCTGACTTTTATGATGATAACGGAACCTGGAACAGCCACGTAGAGCTTGCTTTATGGGCAGATGTAATGATTGTAGCTCCATGTACGGCCAATACCCTGTCTAAAATGATCCACGGAATGTGTGATAATCTGGTGATTGCAACTTATATGTCTGCAAAATGTCCGGTATTTATTGCCCCGGCAATGGATCTGGATATGTATGCACACCCTTCCACGAAAAGAAACTTAGAACTGGCAGAGAGTTATAGTCATAAGATTATTCCTGCTGAAAACGGGGAATTGGCAAGCGGGTTGATCGGGCAAGGAAGAATGGCTGAACCAGCAACCATTTTTAATACAGTTAGTAATTATTTTTCAGATCATATCATTGAAAAAAGCCTGCAAGGAAAAACTGTTTTAATTACAGCTGGTCCTACTTATGAAGCCCTTGATCCGGTAAGATTCATAGGAAATCATTCCTCTGGAAAAATGGGATTTTCTTTGGCTGAAGAAGCCTCAAAGAGAGGAGCTAGGGTGATTCTGATCTCCGGGCCAAGTTCTCAGGTTCTTACCGATAAAAGTGTAGAACTGCATAAAGTAACCTCTGCAAAAGAAATGCTGGCCAAAGTATTTGAATTTTATGATACAATAGATATTGGCATTGCAAGTGCTGCAGTGGCAGATTACGCTCCAAAGGATGTGGCTAAGGAAAAGATCAAGAAGAATGATGAAAACCTTACCATAGAACTGGTGAAAAATCCAGATATTCTTAAAACAATGGGTGAAAAGAAAACCCATCAGTTTCTGGTAGGATTTGCTTTGGAAACCCAGAATGAAGAAGAAAATGCAAAAGGAAAACTGGAAAAGAAAAATCTTGATATGATTGTGCTAAACTCTCTGCGTGATGAAGGTGCAGGATTTAAAAATGATACCAATAAGATCAAGATATTCACTAAAACAGAGAAAAGAGAATTTGATCTGAAATCTAAAGATGATGTGGCAAAAGATATTCTCAATTTTGTTGAATCTCAGCTTTTAAAATAATTTTAATAAATTTCCGTTCTCAATTTTTAATAGACAATGAAAAAAATTATAAGTTTATTTTTTCTGTTATTGATCTTTAATCTTGGTTTTTCCCAGGAGCTGCTGGCAACTGTCCAGGTAAATTCCCAGCAGATAGGAGGAAGTAACCAACAGGCTTTTAAAGCATTGGAGAAAAGTCTTAGAGATTTTATCAACAATACCAGCTGGACCGGCAAGAAATTACAGAATTTTGAAAAAATCAAATGTGGTTTTTCCATTGTTATTTCTGAAAGAGATGTCAATAAATTCAAAGGAACTATTGTTGTTCAGGCGGTACGCCCTGTTTATAACACAACGTATGAGTCACCTTTAATCAATCTTCAGGATCAGAGATTCAGCTTTGAATATATTGAGAACGAAAATCTTATTTTCAATGAGAGACAGTTTTCAGGTAAAAACCTTACCGACGTAATCAGTTTCTATATTTATCTTATTTTAGGTTATGATGCAGATAGCTTCCAATCAATGGGAGGGACACAATGGTTTTCAAAAGCGCAGCAGATTGCTCAAAATTCCCAAAACAGAAACTATGACGGATGGAATACCATCAATGAGCCTAGGAGCCGTACCATTTTAATTAACGAAATTTTGAATCCTAACTGGAGCCAGTTGAGATCTACCATATATACCTATCACAGATCCGGTATGGATAATCTTTTTAATCAGGATCAGACTCCGGGTAAAAAAGTGATTTTTGATGCCCTGATGCAGCTTAAAATGTATGAAAACTCTTTTCAGCAAGGCTTTTTCTTCAACCTTTTTATGGATACAAAGAGTGATGAGATCTTCAATGTTTTCAATTCCGGAAATAATGGCGGGCTTATCCTTAATGATCTGAAGCAAACCATGATTATCCTTTCTCCGAAAAATATTGATAATAAGTGGAATAAATGGAAGGTATAAAACTTCTGTTATAAGTGTGTGGGTATGAAATAAGAAACGTTATATTGTTTTATGTTATAAAAAATTGGTTTTTTTATGTGTATTTGATATTATTTTCTATATTTGTTACTATAGTACATAATTAATTCTCACTAAATCTTAATATTATGAAATCAAAAATCAAAGCACGAAAGCTAACGAGAGATCAACAAAAAGACATTTTAGGTAGTGGTCCTATTTCTTATGGATGCAGTGGTTGCTGTATGTGGGCAACTCAAGACGGTATAAGAACATGTATAGGATATTATCCTCCAAACAGAGATTGTACCTGCATGGTGTAAAAATTTTGTATAGTAATTGAGACAGATAGGAAATTGATCTCAAATGCTATTACATAAAGCCATATAAAGCCAGAAATTGTATCCGTTTGCGGATGTAATTTTTTAAGAATAATCCTCAAAGTTCTCAAATAACTTTAAGGATTATTTTTTTTAATACGTTTAGGTAAGTGAAATAATTGTTTTCAATAGTGGATTTAAAAATTTCATTGGACTGCTATGTCTTAGCTATTGAATACTGACTTTGAAAGTTCTATATTTGCATTTAAAGTAACCCGTCGTTTATCCATGCTTTCAAGAATTTACATTAAGAATTTTGCCCTGATTGATACTCTTGAAGTATCTTTGAATAACGGTCTTCAGGTAATTACCGGAGAAACCGGAGCAGGAAAGTCTATTATTTTGGGTGCATTGCGTCTTATCCTGGGGGAAAGAGCAGATGTAAAATCCATTTCAAAAGCAGAAGAAAAAAGCGTTGTAGAAACAGAGTTTGCATTAAACAATCAGTTCAAGAAATTCTTTATTGAAAATGATCTGGATTATGAGTTGCAAACCATCATCAGAAGAGAAATATTGCCATCCGGTAAGTCAAGAGCGTTCATCAATGATGTTCCGGTAACACTGGATATATTGAAAGAACTCTCATCTCAGTTAATTGATATCCACTCTCAATTTGAAACTTCCAATCTTTTTACCTCAGAATATCAGTTTAAAATTATTGACGGACTTTCTGAAAATAAAAATATTATCGAAGACTATCAGCAGGAGTTTTTAGCATTTCAGAACCTTAAAGCTTTATTGAAAAAGCTAAAAACACAGCTTTCAGAAACCAATAAGGAAAGTGATTACAAAGAATTTTTACTCAATGAGCTTGAAGAATTGAAACTGGATGATATAGACTACGAGGATATTCAAAACCAGTTATCCGTTCAGGAAAATGCGGGAATGATCTCTGAAAATGTAGGTCAGATCCTATCAAGATTTCATCAGGAGGAAATTGGAATTCTTTCATTTTTTAACGAAGCAAAAGCTAAACTTTCCAGAATTGCAGGGATTTCAACCAATTTTGCAGAGCTTGACCAAAGGCTTGACACCTCATTTGTAGAGCTAAAGGATATTATCTCTGAACTTGAACATGAAGCTGAAAAACTGGAGATCAACCCGGAAAATCTTCTCGTTCTTACTGAACTGAATAATAAAATTAATGCGTTGTTTCTTAAGCATAATGTTTCAGACCTTACTGAATTGATTGGGATCAGAAATGAATTGTCAGGAGATCAGAAAGGCGCCTCAGAATTGGAAGCTCAAATTATTGAAACCGAAGAGAATATTGCTGAAAAAGAAAAATCACTTCAGGTTTTAGCCGAAAAGCTTTCCAAGAACAGAAAAAAGAATGTTCCTGTTTTCATTAAAAAAGCGGAAGGGCTTCTTAAAAAATTAGGACTGGAAAAAGCCAGAGTAGATATAGAATTGCAGGATGCTGACGAGTTTAATCAATTCGGGAAAGAAAATATCCAGCTTTTATTTCAGGCTAACTCAGGCTTTCCTTTAAAGCCGATCCAAACAGCTATCTCTGGTGGTGAAAGATCAAGGGTGATGCTTGCTGTGAAGAAGATTATTGCAGAAAGTGATGAATTACCAACATTAATTTTAGACGAAATAGATACCGGAGTTTCAGGAAAGGTAGCTGAAGAAATCGGAAATCTGATGCGTGAAATGTCCGAAGATATGCAGCTTATTGTTATTTCTCACCTTGCACAGGTTGCCGCAAAAGGAAATGATAATTATAAAGTGGTAAAACAGGACATTGCCGGGAAAACCCAATCTACCATTATCCCATTGAGTGATGATGAAAAACTGAATGAAATTGCCCAGTTGCTTTCAGGAAGCAAAATAACAGAAGCAGCTCTTGCGCAGGCGAAAGAACTTATTGGTTAAGAGGCTGTAACGTTTTTTACGTTATATTTACTAATGTAAAAAACTAAACTATGCTGCTAAAGTTCCTTAATCTTGAAATTAAAAGCTTTTTCCGTGGTACCTCTTTAGGAATCAATCTTACCATGAAAATTTTAAGATTCATTGCGATTCTTTATTTCATGGGATGTCTTGTAGGAGTGGCTTTTCTGGTCTTTATGTATGTAAAGAATGAAATGCATCAGGATCCTTTAAAGGTTGTTTCCACGCTCTTACTCTTAGGCTGGGTTACAGATTTAGCCATCAAATACCTCTGGCAGGAAATTCCAACGCAGAATATCAAGCCTTTCCTTACCTTAAATATTAAAAAAAGTACCTTGGTAAACTATCTGTTGGTAAAAACTTTTTTATCGGCTCTCAGTTGGCTGAATTCTCTTTTTTTTATCACATTTTCGGGCATTGCACTGTTCTATGGATATAACCCCATTGGAATCTTATCATGGCTAATAGGTATTTCTGCATTGTTTTACCTGAATAGCTTTATCAATATTTTCCTGAACAGTACAGAAAAAGTTGCCATTGCTGCAGCTATAATTGTTGCAATAGTGTCAGCATTAGGGTATTATCATATTATTCCAATACTTTCTTACTCAGAAACAGCATTTTATAGTCTTTATGAAAAACCGTACTTTGCTCTGATTCCTGTTATCCTGTTTATGATAATATGGTTTTTTTGTTTTAAATATATCCAGAAAGAATTCTATCTGGATCAGGGTCTTGAAGCTAAGAAATTAATAGGGAAAACAGAAAATATTGCGTTTCTGAATAAATATGGAGTCATAGGAACATTCATCAGCAATGATATTAAAATGCTGAAACGCAATAAAGTAACCCGAGGTATTCTTTTTGGAAGTTTTATGTTTCTTTTCTATGGATTACTGATGTATACTTCTAAAGCATATAAAACTCCTGCAATGACAATGTTCATGGGGCTTTTTGTAACAGGAGGCTTTCAGTTTTTGTTTGGGCAGAGAGTTCCTGCTTTTGACAGCTCTTATTACCCTCTGATGATGACTCTGAATGTTCCGTACAAAGAATATTTAAAAGCAAAATGGTGGTTAATGAATATTGTGACCGGTGTTTCAATCATTTTGGCTTCAGTTTACACTTACTTTGGCTGGGAAATTTATGTGACGTTCTTTGCCGCCGGATTATATAATATTGGAGTCAATTCACAATTTACGCTTTGGTCCGGAGCCTTTAATAAAACTCAGATTGATCTTAATTCAAAAGAAAAAAGATTCGGACAGAAGAATAGTTTTAACCTGAAGTCGATGCTGTTGATGATTCCTAAAATGCTGCTTCCTATGGCTGTATTTGCCGGCGCAAAATCTCTTTTTGGGATTACAGCAGGAGTAATAAGTATCGCGATCCTAGGACTGATAGGATTTTTACTGAGGGAAAAAATCTTTGAGATTATTGTAAAGCATTATAAAAAAGAAAAATACAGCACTTTAGAGGCATTTAAAAATAAAGACTAAGCTATGATTACTATCAATAATTTATCAAAAACATACGGAACAGCAACGGTTCTGAATATTGAACATCTTGAAATTTCTAATGGTGAAACCTTTGGCTTGGTAGGAAATAACGGAGCCGGAAAGACCACTCTTTTCAGTCTGATGCTGGATCTTATTCAGGCAAGTACAGGCTTTGTAAGCATTGATGGGATCAAAGTAAATGAATCGGAGATCTGGAAAAACAAAGTTTCAGCTTTTGTAGATGATTCTTTTCTGATCGGTTATCTTACACCTGAAGAATATTTTTATTTCATTGGTGAATTAAGAGGGCGGAATAAAGCTTCTGTAGATGAGTTTTTAAAACCTTTTCATGATTTTTTTAATGGTGAAATCCTTAAATCCGATAAATATATCCGGGACCTTTCAAAAGGAAATCAGAAAAAAGTAGGAATTGTAGGGGCTATTATTGGAGATCCTGAAATCATCATTTTAGATGAACCTTTTGCTAACCTGGATCCGTCTACGCAGATCAAGCTTAAAAATTTGATTAAGGAATTATCAAAACAGGATGGAGTTACTTTCTTGATTTCCAGCCACGATCTTTCCCATACAACGGAAGTTTGCAATAGAATTGTAGTGGTGAATAAAGGATTGCTTGTAAAAGATATACAGACCAACCCGGAGACATTGAAAGACCTTGAGACATACTTTGCGGATCAGGTTTCAGATCCGATAGGGTAATCATACAATAATGGGTTTAAGTAAAAAATAAATATACTATAAAATAAATCTGCCCTATATAAAGGCAGATTTATTTATGGCAGGAATGAAGTTATGCTTCTTTTACCTTGTTAGGTAAATCTTTTGGCTGTATATTTTATTATTGCTGGTTTGTAGGGTAAAAATATAGACTCCATTTGATAATGTTGCAGGCAAATCAATCATGTTAGATTTCGCTTTAGAGCGGTAAACTTCAGTGCCAAAGGTGTTTCTTATGGATATATTTGCGTTTTCGAAAGGAATATTCCCTTTTAATGTAACCTGTCCTTTGGTTGGGTTAGGAAATACAGTGAATATTTCTTCTTGAGGATTGGCTTTAACTTTATTGGATGTCAGAAGCTGATGCTGTTTTGTGAATGTTGTGTTTGTAATAGCGCTATAAGAATGGGCTAGCAAACGTATTTCACTCTCATTAAGAGCTCTGTTATAAATAATGAGTTCATCAATATCTGCCCGGTCAAGTGCAATTTTAATCCTTTTATGTTTAATTCTTTCTTGTTGGGTCCATGATGTGCAAGTTCCATCTTCATCGGTAGAACCGCCCCCTGGTATTCCATTAATATAAATACAGGCGTTTTCAGTTTCCAGATCATCTGCTTTTAATACTAATACATAATGAGCATAACCTCCCGATTGGGAAATTTGTCCACCATCAAAATCCTCACCAATCATAAGACTTCTGGGAGTCATACGAAATTTCTCTCCAAAAGCTTCCAGTTGAAGAAAAGGTTGTGGTTTGGTAGGAGGAAGGTATTCGTCAGGATCATTCGGATCTGGAATAAGTGGATCGCCGGGTCTTATATTTGCCCAGAATGAAACAGTAATGTCTCCGGTATAAAGGGAAGGGGAAATATCTGAAGTTTCAAGGGTGTAAGGTGAATTTGTTGAGGTAAGCCCTTGCTGGCAGGCTATATTGTTTTTGAATTCAGGAAAAAGGACTGACGGGTGAAGGTTAAATCCGAATTTTGTACTGCTGGTATTTCCATTAAAGGAAAAATAATAAAATGGATCATAAGGAACATTTTTGCATGCGTCAAGACTGATTTCTTCCTGGTAGGCATAGTAGATTTTCAGGTCAACAGCGGGCGCCATACTGGAATTGGCACCGCGTAATCTAAGATTGATTCCCTTATATGGTACAGTTGTGATAATTTCTATTGTCCCGCGGTTGGGGTTTTGAGGATCTTTTTTAATTTCATGGAAACGTTCTGCGGTCATATCGTCATCTTTAATGGTTTGAATATAAACCCTATCGTTTATCATTTGGTCTATAGGCATACTATCGCTGCCAACGCCCACTATAAGTTTAGTAAATGTTCTGATTTTTGGGAATAAGAGTGTTTGCTGAATATCTGTTTCATTCATGTAGAAACCTGTTGTTAAGGTGGAATAGTCATTTTCATTTGGGCCAACTGCATTCTGTGGGTTTATAACACTGCAGTTATTGCAGCCGAATGAAGAAGCGATGTGGGTTTCACTACTTGCATAAACTCTGTTATCCAGCTGATAGGCATAATATAAATTCAATCCTCCATTGAGGTTTAATAATCCCGCATTTAAACTTATCCGTATTCGGTCGTAGGGCTTTGTTGTGAAAAACTCAATAGTCCCTTTTTCCGAATTAGTGCCTATTAACCCGATTTTGAGTATTTCGTTATTAACAATCTTATAATCGTTATTGGATACATTTCCGTTAAAGGTCTCTACAGAAACCCCTGCAAGTAGTTGAACTGATAAACCGGAAATATTTGTTCCTATGCCGATAACAGCTTTTGTATGGGTTTTTACAGAAGGAAAAATAAGATCTTGCTCAATTCTTGAACCAAGTCCCAGAGGAATTACTAAGGAAGTATAATCACTTTCATCAGGCCCTACAACATTTTGAGGGTTCAGAACAGAACAGGCACCACATGGCCCATACTTTTGTGAGCTCTGGCTGCTTATGTAAACTTTCTGTGCATATAATAAAGTGTTCATCATGAACATAAAGAGGGGCAGATACATGGCTTTTCTAAGAACAGACCATGCTGGCAAATAAATTTTCATATCTTGAGATTTAGGTTTTTAGTTTTGATATAAATTTATAAATAATTTTATTATGTTATTTATTTTATTTTTTTAAGTATTGTTTTTTGATTTTTTTACATTGCCTTTTTTACGTGGCTACAACTAAATGCAAAAAAAGAGATTGCTCTTAGAACAATCTCTTTTTATCATTTAATTCAGAGAGGAAATCAAAACTATTTCAGGCTGCCCACCATATCTTCAGGCTTTACCCATTCATCAAACTGTTCAGCTGTTAAAAGGCCAAGGTTGATCGCTTCTTCTTTAAGAGTTGTTCCATTTTTATGGGCTGTTTTTGCAATTTTTGCAGCATTTTCATATCCGATATGAGTGTTTAAGGCTGTTACCAGCATTAAAGATTTATCTACAAGCTCTTTAATTCTCTCATGATTCGGCTCAATGCCTACAGCACAATGGTCATTGAATGAGATGCATGCATCAGCAATCAATTGTGCAGATTGAAGGAAGTTGTAAGCCATTACCGGTTTGAAAACATTTAACTCGTAATTTCCCTGAGTTCCGGCAAATGAAATAGTAGTATCGTTTCCTAACACCTGAGCACAAACCATTGTCAGTGCTTCGTTTTGAGTAGGGTTTACCTTTCCTGGCATAATAGATGATCCCGGCTCATTTTCAGGGATATAAATTTCTCCGATTCCGGAACGAGGTCCTGAGGCCAGTAATCTGATATCTTGAGCAATTTTAAATAAGGAAACTGCAAGTTGTTTTAAAGCTCCGTGGCTCTCAACAATAGCATCATGAGCTGCCAGTGCTTCAAATTTATTTTCAGCTGTGATAAACGGATGATTAGTAAATTTTGCAATATATTCAGCCACCTTTACATCATAGCCATTAGGTGTATTTAATCCTGTTCCTACAGCCGTACCACCCAAAGCAAGTTCAGAAAGGTGAGGTAAGGTATTTTTTAAAGCCCTTAATCCGAATTCTAGTTGAGCGACATAGCCGGAAAACTCCTGTCCTAAAGTCAATGGAGTGGCATCCATCAGGTGAGTTCTTCCAATTTTTACTACATCTTTGAAGGCTTTGGCTTTTTCTGCAAGGGTATTTTTTAATTTTTCAACAGCCGGAATGGTTACTTCCACTACTTTTTTATAGGCTGCAATGTGCATAGCTGTTGGATAAGTATCGTTAGATGACTGGGATTTATTCACATCGTCATTCGGGTGAATTTCAGATTTTTCGCCTAAAATTCCGCCATTATTAACGTGAGCACGATTGGAAACCACTTCATTCACGTTCATATTTGATTGAGTTCCCGAGCCGGTCTGCCAAATCACTAAAGGAAACTGATCATTTAGTTTTCCTTCAAGAATTTCATCACAAACCTTAGCGATCATATCTCTTTTTTCAGCTGAAAGCACTCCTAAATCTGTATTGGTATAAGCTGCAGCCTTCTTTAAATAAGCAAAAGCTTCGATAATCTCGTGAGGCATAGAACCTTCAGGACCTATTTTGAAATTGTTTCTTGAACGTTCCGTCTGTGCACCCCAAAGTTTATCTGCAGGTACCTGCACTTCTCCCATGGTGTCTTTTTCTATTCTGTAATTCATTGTGGTTGAAATTTATAGTATTTTAAATGCTGAAGCTCTATTTTACCTTTCGTCGCTTCATTATTTGATTAGTATAAAGGTACTTATAAACTCATAAACCCGCAATTTATAATCATTATAAATATCAATTTTAATGACTGATTTTACTCATCTTTTTTTAACGGAAGCCGTATTTTTGTACAAACAAAAAATTGAATGGAATTTAGATATCAGGATCCGTATCCAATTCAGAAAGATGATACGGTGTATAAAAAGCTTACATCAGATTATGTAAAGGTTGAAAAACTGGGTGACAGAGAAATTTTAACTGTTGATCCAAAAGGATTGGAATTATTGGCTGAAGAAGCTATGGCAGACGTTTCTTTTATGTTGCGTTCTTCCCACCTTGAAAGCCTGAAAAGAATCATTGATGATCCTGAAGCTACAGATAATGACAGATTCGTTGCTTATAACTTATTACAAAATGCTGCCGTGGCGGTGGAAGGTGCTCTTCCTTCCTGCCAGGATACAGGAACGGCAATCGTAATGGGAAAAAAAGGAGAAAACGTATACACAGGAGTGGATGACGGTGAATTCTTAAGCCGTGGGATCTACAATACTTATCAGAAAAGAAACTTAAGATATTCTCAGGTTGTTCCTTTAACAATGTTTGATGAGAAGAACTCAGGATCCAACCTTCCTGCACAGATTGATATCTATGCGAAAAAAGGTGATTCTTATGAATTCTTATTTCTAACAAAAGGAGGAGGTTCTGCTAACAAAACATTCCTTTATCAAAAGACAAAATCTTTATTGAACGAGAAGTCTCTTGAAGAATTCGTTAAAGAAAAGATTTCTGACCTTGGAACAGCAGCTTGCCCACCTTACCACTTAGCGTTGGTAATTGGAGGAACTTCTGCTGAAGCCAACCTTGCCGCTGTTAAAAAAGCTTCTGCAAAATATTTTGATAACCTTCCAACAGAAGGAAATGAAGCCGGACAGGCTTTCAGAGACCTTGAATGGGAAGCTAAAGTTCAGAAAATCTGCCAGGAAAGTGCTATCGGAGCGCAGTTTGGAGGAAAATACCTTACTCACGACGTAAGAGTAATCAGACTTCCAAGACACGCAGCTTCTTGCCCGGTAGGAATGGGAGTTTCTTGTTCAGCAGACAGAAATATCAAAGGAAAAATTACAAAAGACGGTATCTTCCTTGAGCAGTTGGAGCAGGATCCAAAAAGATTCTTACCAGCTACACCACCACACCTTGAAGAAGCTGTTGAAGTGGATTTGAATAAGCCAATGCCTGAAATTCTGGCTGAACTTTCAAAATATCCGATCAAAACAAGATTAAAACTGAACGGTACATTAATCGTAGCGAGAGATATTGCTCATGCGAAGATCAAAGAAATCATCGACAGTGGAAAACCAATGCCGGAATATTTCAAAAACCACCCAATCTATTATGCAGGACCGGCAAAAACACCGGAAGGAATGGCTTCAGGAAGTTTTGGACCAACAACAGCAGGAAGAATGGACGTGTATGTGGATGAGTTCCAAAGCCATGGAGGAAGTATGATCATGCTGGCAAAAGGAAACAGAAGTAAAGATGTTACTGATGCTTGTAACAAATACGGAGGGTTCTACCTTGGATCTATCGGTGGACCGGCAGCTATTCTGGCAAAAGATAATATTGTATCTGTAGATGTGGTAGACTTCCCGGAATTAGGAATGGAAGCAGTAAGAAAAATTGAAGTAAAAGATTTCCCTGCGTTTATCATTACGGATGATAAAGGGAACGATTTCTTCGCAGATCTTGCTCATTAATCCGATAAAAAAGACACTGAGAGTGGAGATAAGAGATGTCAGTTTACATCTCAAATCCCCATTCTCATCGCTTTAAAATCTATATAGAATTAAAATAAATTAAAAATTAGAGCCTGTATCTTTTGTGTAAAAAAGAAAAAAGCTTTATTTTTGCCTAAAATCTTTAAGAGAATGATAACTATTTTATCAGCATTTTGGCCGTTCTACCAGTTCCTTTGGACTGTATTTTTCATTACTATGTTCTTAGTAGGATTCTGGTGTATTTTTATGTTCTTCGGATTAGTAATCCCAATGTGGCTAACTGAAGGTTTGAAAGAGTATTTCGGAAAAGTGAAGCCTTTCGATCCTGAAGATATCAGAAGAAAGCTTATTACTGAGCAGGAAGGTGTAGAAACTATTTACAGCCAACCTAAAGGGAACGGACCTTTCATTCACGATCACGGACATCATCATTAATTGATTGTCATTGCTTTTTCACCTGAATTCTGAAAAAGTAATATCAAAGCAAAACAACATATATAAACCGCTTAATTTTTTAAGCGGTTTTTCTATTTATTATTCCTAAGGGACTCCGGAGATACTCCAAATTTCTTTTTAAAGGCCCGGGTAAAATTCTGTAAATATTCGTAGC
This sequence comes from Chryseobacterium contaminans, assembly GCF_001684955.1. Taxonomy (GTDB): domain Bacteria; phylum Bacteroidota; class Bacteroidia; order Flavobacteriales; family Weeksellaceae; genus Chryseobacterium; species Chryseobacterium contaminans. The sequence continues at coordinate 35,938 of NZ_MAYF01000068.1, forward strand.
CGCATTCAATAGCTATTTCTTTAATCATAATGTCTTTATCCGTAATAAGTTTCCTGGCTTTCAACATTCTTAATTCGGAGATATAGTGATTAATTGTTGTATGATATTCAGCTTTGAACTCTTTTCTGATGAGGTTTTGATTGATACCTATCAATTTTCCGATTTCCTCCGCTTTAATATTCCGGTGATAATTCTCATCAATAAATTGTTTAATCATTTCAGGAGTCTTTGAGGCCGTTTCTAAATTATTTTTTTCATTAAACTGTTCAAAGATGAGAATTAATAGCTTGATAATCTTGGCTTCAATAAACAATTTCTGCATCACCCCTTTTTTATAATAGGTTAAAATCTCTTTTAAAATAATATGCATTTCAACCGTCATGTTTGGATGGGTAGATTTTTGAAGGAAGATAAAATTATTTTGGAGCATCTTTTCCAGAATTTCCGATGCTTCTGTGTTAGATGAAGGATTAATAAGGTTTGAAATATATTTGTAATGAAGCTGAATATGAACATATTTCATGTTTTCCTCATTGTCCGTCCACAATTCAGCTTTGTTTTTCTTTATTGAATAATGAAGAATGTATTGATACTTTTTAAATATGAATGGTGTATCACAATCATAAGTCTTCAGATGAATTTCAGGACTTAGCAAGAATAGAAGATTGAATTTCGATGGATCTTCAAGAATATATGATTTTGAAGAACCTTCTGAAACCAACGGGTTATGCACAGTAATTTCAATATTCTCCGATATGAAAATAGGCCCATTTTGCTGTTGGCTCTCCATACAACGTTTTTTTACAATCATAACAACATTTAAAGCACCTTAACCGGGATAATTAAAAGTTCGGAAATGATAACCCGAATTTAATTTTGAAAGCTACTTTTGCGCAAATTTAAATTAAATTTAGAATAATTAAAAATAATAACAATGGCTGAAAATTTATTTTTTGCAATAAAAAGCTTGGGGTTGGGAATATTACTGGTAGCAGGGGCTGCATTAAATGGACAACAAAGTTGTAATAATACAGATCCGGGAAATAATTCCGGAGATTTGGGATGTGTAACCTTTAGTTATCAGGGGCAATCGGTTGTTTATACTACGGTAAGGGCTGCTGATGGAAATGTCTGGCTGCTGCAAAATTTAGGAAGTGAAAGAGTAGCAGAGGCTTTGGATGACGAAGAGTCTTATGGAGATCTGTTTCAATGGGGAAGATGGGATGATGGGCATCAGTTGAGAAACTCTCCTTTGATATCTTCTCCCTCAGACAATACACCGGAAGGATTACCGGGCTCGGGATCTTTTATCATAGGTTCACCAGGATGGTGGTCTTCTAACGGAGCAGACGATAAATGGGCTGGTACAGGGTTGGCAGAAGTAACAGAAACGATGGGTGCCGATCCGTGCAGAGTAATTGGCTTGGAATGGAAACTCCCTTCTCAGGCAGATTGGGCAAATGTTGTTCAGGCCGAGAATATTATTTCTCCGGTAAAAGCTTATGGTGGAAATTTAAAACTGCCAATGGGAGGCTATCGTAGCAGTTCAGACGGAGGATTTACTTTTGTCGGGAAAAGGGGATATTTCTGGAGTTCCAATGCAGCAACAACAGGAGGCAAATATTTATACATAGGATCAACAGTGGCTAATGCATCAGCAGGCGGCCCAAGAGGACAAGGTGCATCAGTAAGATGTATGAAATCTCAGGAACAATTGGGTACTGCAGATATTCATCCGAGGCAGAATAGGATTGACGTATATCCAAATCCCGTTAAAGGAATACTTACGCTCAAAAGTGATTCTTTGATTGAGCATGTAAGGATTATCAATGCAGCCGGACAAAGAGTTGAGGCTTCATTTTCAGGTACTCAGATCAATATGAATAACCTCCCTTCAGACTTATATATCATAGAATTAAAATTAAATAACGGAGAATCTATAGTAAAGAAAATTATAAAAAATTAAATTTTTTTAACATTTGAATCAATATATCCGGTAGATTTCCGTTACATACGGTATAGTTCATTACAATTACTTTTATCGAAAGGCTCATGAAATTTTTATCATGGGCCTTTTTTGTAATCAAACTATAAATCTTCACCTAAAATAGAGTGAAATCTATTCTACGAAGAAAAATTAATATTATATTCGATAAAAATAAAGACATGAAAAAAATCTATATTATTGTTTTGCTTTTCATTACAATGATTGTTTTTGGGCAAATCAGCTATACGATTTCACCCAATCCGTTTAATGAAACAGATGCCATTACCCTAACAGTTCCCGGAGATCAGATTGATGAAACCGCCTGGGGAGTAACCAATAATGCAATTTATATCTGGTCCTGGTCTTTTGATACCAATTATCAGAACAGTCAGGATTGTCCTACCAATGGAAGCTGGAACAATTCTAATGATCTGAATAAACTTAACTACAACGCTGGAGCAGATACATACTCAATAACATTGACGCCAACAACCTTTTTCGGAAGGACGGGAATCGGAAGGTTTGGATTTTTATTAAAGGATAAAACCGGAACACATCAGAGTTCACCGGATATTTTCGTGAATGTGGGAGTCCTGAACTTAAATTTGACAAATCCTGCGCCGAACAGTCTTACCACAGTTCCTGTTGGAAATTCAATTAATATTACCGCTACTACAAATGTTAATGCCACTTTTCAGCTTAAGGCGAATGGCATTGTAGTAAATTCCACATCTACACCGTCTTCATCTTATTCCTACAATTATACGGTTTCACAAGATGCCAATATGGAGCTCATTGCTACAGAGGGAAGCAGTTCAAAAAGTGCAGCATTCATTCTACAGGTTCCTCGAAATGTAATTTCAGAGGCTATTCCGAATTGGATTAAGCAAGGAATCAATTATGATTCTATAGATCCGACTAAAGTTGGCTTGGCTTTGTATGCTCCCCACAAAAACTTTGTTCATGTTATCGGAAGTTTCAATAACTGGACGGTGAATGACACTTATTTAATGAAAAAAGATACTGCTAACCCAGATCTTTATTGGATTGAGCTGAATGGATTGACTCCACAACAGCTGTATACCTTCCAATACAGAACTAATGACCTGAGAAAAGTGGCTGATCCTTATTCTCCTCAAATTTTATCTTCTTATGATGATCCGTGGATTTCCTCTTCTACCTATCCTAATCTTCCGGCATTTCCGGCGGGGCAGGGTTTTGAGGTTTCAACATTTAAAACCGGGCAAACATCTTATAGCTGGCAGGTAACTAATTTCCAGAGGCCTGCAAAGGAAGATCTTATAGTGTATGAACTTTTATTAAGAGACTTTACGCAAGAGAAAAACTGGCAGTCTTTGATCAATAAAATTTCTTATTTAAAAAACCTGAAGATCAATGCCATTGAACTGCTTCCTATAATGGAATTTGACGGAAATCTTTCATGGGGATACAATACTTCTTTCCATTACGCTTTAGATAAAGCTTATGGGACTCCTGAAAAATTTAAAGAATTTGTTGATCTGTGCCATCAGAATGGTATTGCTGTGATCCTGGATGTAGCTTTTAACCATGCAACAGGACGTTCTCCATTAGTAAGGCTTTGGAATATAGATCCGGATGGGGACGGTTATGGTGATGTAGCTCCCAATAATCCTTATTTTAACCAGGTACCGAAACATTCATACAATGTGTTTAATGATTTTAACCATTCCAGCCCTTCAACTCAATATTACGTTGAAAGATGTCTTCAGCAATGGCTGAAAGAGTATCACATTGATGGGTTCCGATGGGATTTAACAAAAGGCTTCACTCAAAACTGTTCTGAAAATGATGAAAACTGTACCAATGCCTATCAGCAGGACAGGGTGGATATTTTGAAAAACTATGCAGACAAGCAATGGGCACTTGATCCGAATTCTTATATGATATTTGAACATCTGGGAACAGATCAGGAAGAACAGCAATGGGCTAATTTCAGAATAGCAGAAGGAAAAGGAGTGATGCTTTGGAACAAGCAGACAGAACCTTACAACCAGAATACAATGGGATATAAGGAAAACAGTAACTATGACCGTATGAATCACAATCTTCACGGATTTACCGGAATGCGTGCTGTAGGATATGGGGAAAGCCATGATGAAGAAAGATTAATGTTTAAAAACCTGGCTTATGGAGCGGAGAATGGAAGTTACAGTGTAAAAAATCTGAATACGGCATTAGAAAGAATGAAAACATTTGGAGCGACATTCTTTACCATTCCTGGTCCGAAAATGATCTGGCAGTTTGGAGAACTGGGCTATGAATTCAGCATCAACAGATGTGCAGATGGAAGCATCAACAACGGGTGCAGAACTGATGAAAAGCCTGTAGCCTTTACATTAGGATATGATACGGATGCTAATAGAAAGTCCGTTTATGATACTTGGGCAAGAATCATTGGTATCAGAAATACCTATCCGGTATTCAAATCAAAGACCTACACCATAGAGTCAAACAACCTTGCGAATGATCCGGATGGATTGATTACAAGGATTTATGTGTATGACAATACAATCAACGGAATGAAAAACGTGGTGGTTCTTGCTAATTATTCCACTTCTGTACAAAATGTGGTTCCCTATTTCCCTTACGTTGGGCAGTGGAAGAACCTGATGGATGATACGGTTTCAAATATTAGCTCTACAATAGCTCCAATTACTTTACAGCCTGGAGAGTTCAGGATTTTTGGAAATGATGCCGGAGCTTTGTCTGTTTCAGATGCAAATGCCGGAAACAAACTATCTCTTCAGATTGCAGATAACCCGATCAGAAATGGTTCGGCAAAATTAATTTTTAACAAAGCTAAAAACGGAGAGATTGTTATCTTCGATATGAGCGGTAAAAGGCTGGATTCATTTAAACTTGATAAAGAAAATGGAACTTATGAGCTAAAGATAAATTATCCACCTGGAGCTTATCTGGTTCATCTGAAATCAGAAACCGGAATGGCAATTCAGAAGATGATCGTAAAATAAATATAAAGGTAAATCTGCAACCCCGCAGATTTGCCTTTTTTCTTATGGGGAAGTATATAACTTTTTTGCAGATTTGAAAAATAAGTCTACCTTTGCACTAGATTTATCAAGAAAGGTGGAGGGATTTGGCCCAATGAAACCTTAGCAACCAACACAATTCCAGGAGTGTAAAGGTGCTAATTCCAACCCGATGGGGGAGATAAGTGAAGTCAATATTTCTTATATGAATTCCATTTCTTGAAGTCTTGTGTATCTGCAGCATAATCTGTGGAAGAATAGTTTTAATTGGCAAGAACAAAGATGAAAAAATTAAGTACAGCTGTATTGCTGCTAGGGACAATTTTGGTCGCTGCCCAGGAGCAGGAGGAAAAAGGAAAACAGATCGAAGATATTATCATCGTCGGAAACCGTAACATTAAAAGAACAAAACTGGAAACTCCGGTTCCTGTGGATGTTATCAATATCGATAAAGTTCAGAGATCTTCCCCGCAAATGACAGCCCAGGATCTATTGAATTATGTTATTCCTTCATTTAACTCTGTAAGACAATCTGCATCTGACGGGACGGAGCATATTGATCCCGTAACGTTAAGAGGAATGGGGCCGGATCAGGTTTTGGTATTGCTTAATGGAAAAAGAAGACACACAACCTCTCTCGTCAACTATCAGAATACCGTAGGAAACGGGTCTGTAGGAACAGATTTAAGTACTATTCCCATAATTGCTATTGAGAAAATTGAAGTCTTAAGAGACGGGGCAGCAGCTCAATATGGTTCTGATGCCATTGCAGGAGTTATTAATATTATTTTAAAAAAGAATGCAGGGGCTTCTGCAAGCTTAACCTATGGATTAAGTGGAAGAAATGACGGTGATACCTATCAGGCAGGGGTAAACTATGGAACTTCTCTGGGGAAAAATGACGGGTTTATCAATCTTTCATTACAGCTAAGTCACAGAGGGAAAACAACGAGAACTCAAAATCACGACCTTGATATTTTCGGAGACAATTTCGCCTATGAATTTGCAGGAGATGCTGAGGCTGTAAAAGCTGCCAGAGCTGCAGATGATGCGAAGATTCAAGAAAGAGGATTAACAAGAGATGATTTCAATTTCCAGATTGGAGACGCGCAAATCAGACAGGGACAATTATTTTTCAATTCAGAATATCCTTTGAATGATAACTTTAAACTCTATTCTTTCGGAGGTTTCAGCATTAAAGAAGGAAAAGGATATGGCTTCAGAAGACTTCCAAGTGAAAGCTTTAATATTGTAAAAGAAATCTATCCTAACGGATTTCAGGCAGTCTTAAATTCTCAGATCTATGATATCTCTTACGCTGTTGGAGCAAAATATAATGTAAATGATTGGCAAATTGATCTAAGTAATACTTTCGGGAGCAATACTTTCAATTATAACGTAAGCAATACCAATAACGCTTCTCTGGGAGTAAAATCACCCACCCGTTTTTATGCTGGTGCGCACAGTTTCTTACAGAATACCGTTAATCTTGATGTTTCAAAAAAGATAAAGAACTTCAATATTGCATTCGGAGGAGAATTCAGATTTGAACAATATCAGATCAAAGCTGGGGACGAGGCTTCTTATACCCAATATGACGAGAACGGAAATGTGGCAACAAAAGATTCTAAAGTAATTGGAGCAGGAGGTTCTCAATCATTTATTGGTTTCTCACCGGATAATGCTTTGAAAAAAGACAGACATTCAACAGCCGTATATGCTGACCTTTCCTATGATTTAGATAAAAAACTGAATATTGATGCCGCTGCCAGATTTGAAAACTACTCAGACTTTGGAAGCACCCTGAACGGGAAGCTGGCGGTAAGATATGAATTTATAAAAAATTATGCAGTAAGAGCGGCAGTCGGAACTGGATTCAGAGCACCATCGCTTCAGCAGCAGTATTTTAATAACTCTTTTGCAGATATTTCTACCTCAGGAGAGGGAATTGTAAGAAAAGGAATCTTTAATAATGACAGCCAGGCTGCACAGGTTCTTGGATTTGATAAATTAAAGCAGGAAACATCCGTTAATGGAAGTGCAGGATTTACCTTACAGCCCGTTAAAGGACTATTCATTACGGTAGACGGATATATCATTAAAGTAAAAGACAGAATTGTCATTACCAGCAATATCACAGATGAGCAATTATCAGACCCTAAAGTAGTAGGAGAAGGAAATGCAGTGGAAAGCGGCAGATTTTTTGCCAATGCCATTGATACCGAAACCAAAGGAATAGATGTAGTAGTTTCCTATGATTGGAGGCTGGCTGGCGGAAACTTAAATATCAACCTTGCCGGAAACTATACTGAAACAAAAATTACAGATTTTCACTTCCCGGACAATATAAAAACTCCGCAGAAAGAATTCTTTGGCCCGGATCAGATCAATATTATAGAAACCCTTTCTCCTAAAACAAAAGCATCATTGGGGCTTACGTATGGAATAGGAAAATTCAGTTTTCTCGTGAGAAATACCTATTTTGGTAAAGTAATCAGAGACGGTTATCCTTTCGGAGAAGTTCAGGAGTTTGCTCCAAAAGTGGTTACTGATATTAGTGTAGGATATGATATTACAAAAAATATCAACTTTACAGTAGGTGCCAACAACGTATTTGATGTATTCCCTGATCTTCAGATCTATAAAAATTCATATTATGGAGTATTTAAATATGCGCCGGTTCAGATGGGAACATTGGGAAGCTATTTCTTTGGAAGGCTTAATTTTAATTTTTAATAGGTAAATGAGTACTGCTTCACATCAGATCGGCTGGAAAACAGCGGCCGCTATTGTAGTTTCCAATATGATAGGAACAGGGATTTTTACAACCCTGGGATTTCAGTTATCCGATATTACCAATACCTACAGTATTTTCCTGTTATGGGTCATTGGAGGAATTTTAGCTCTGTTCGGAGCTTTCTGTTATGCAGAATTAGGTTCCCATTTTAAAGGAAACGGTGGTGATTTTATCTATCTTAAAGAAACTTATCATCCTTTATTCGGATATCTGATAAGCTGGATTTCCCTGATTATCGGATTTTCATCACCTGTAGCGTTGGCAGCACTGGCGATGTCAAAATACCTTTCCGTATTTGATTACTCATTTGGAAATGGTTTTGCCATTGCAGCCATCTTTTTGGTAGCAATAACCTTATCATTCAGTTTAAAGACTTCAAGCCGCTTTCATAACTTTTTCACCTTTATCAAAATAGCCTTTATCATTGTTCTGGTGATTCTTGGGGTTGAATTATCGGATTCTCCGGAAATTGGAAACAGTTTAAATTTCAGTGACAGCTGGCAGAATGAAATTATGCTTCCTGCCTTTGCTACTTCATTGGTCTTTGTTACTTATTCCTATACCGGTTGGAATTCAGCGTCTTATATTGCCGGTGAAATAAAGGATGTTCAAAAAAATCTTCCTAAATCATTGATTATTGGAACCGTTTTTGTGACAGTAAGTTATATTCTTGTGAATTATATTATGCTGAAACATGCTCCTGTAAGCCAATTGGCTGGAAAGGAAGATGTAATGGGAGAAGCTGCTGTGAATATGTTGGGGATTTCTTTTGGGAAAATTGTGAATATTTTTATTGCATTACAGCTCATTGCGACCATCAGTGGATATCTTTGGGTGGGATCAAGACTTACGCAAGCTTTTGCAAAAGATACCCGCATCTGGAAACCACTTTCTGTTGGGAATAAAAAAGGAATACCTGTAAGAGCGATCTTTGCTCATGCCATTATCGCTACGATCATTATTTTAACAGGAAGCTTCAAGGAAATCTTTGTGTATACCGCATTTATCCTTCAGTTATTTGCCAGTTTAGCAATTTCAACCGTGTATTTTCTTAAAAAGAAAGATAGAAAGATATTTAAATCCAATGCTTTTTATATTTTCCCGACCGTTTTCTTACTGTTCAGTATTTATATTCTGTACTTTACCTTTGTCCATAATCCTAAAGAAAGCTTAATAGGATTAGGAATTATTGCGGTAGGACTTATCTTATATTGGATAGACAGAAGACTTTCCAAAGGAGTTTAAAACAGATATTGGAAACATAAAAAAGCAGATGAGGTAATTTGTAAATGGAGCTTTTTACAGATTTATTCCCTTGAACCCTAGTGCTCAAAAATTTATACTTTAATTTTGAATTAATAATTCTTATCTTTGCACCCACAAAAATTCGACAATGTCTAAATCATTAATTCCAAAATTAGAAGCTATAAAACAAAGATATAATGAGGTTGCAGACCTTATTATACAGCCTGATGTCATTTCAGACCAAAAAAGATATTCTTCTTTGAACAAAGAATATAGTGATTTGGGTAAAATTGTAAGAGTTTACGATCAGTACAAAGGAGCTTTAGACAGCATCGCAGAATCTGACGAAATTATTGCGGATGGCTCAGACAGAGATCTTGTGGATCTTGCAAAAGAAGAAAAGCTGGAAGCACAATCCAAACTTCCTGCATTAGAAGAAGAGCTTAAAGTTCTTTTGATTCCTAAAGATCCTGCCGATGACAAAAACGTGATCGTGGAATTACGTGCAGGAACCGGAGGTGATGAAGCTGCAATCTTTGTGGAAGACGTGTACAGAATGTATACCATGTATTTTAAAGCAAAAGGATGGAGACATGAAGTAACAGATTCCAATGAAGCAGCAAAAGGATACAAGGAATTGATTATGAAGGTGGAAGGAGAAGGAGTATACGGAATCATGAAATTTGAATCCGGAGTTCACCGTGTACAGCGTGTACCGGAAACAGAATCTCAGGGTAGGGTTCACACATCTGCTATTACAGTTGCGGTTTTACCGGAAGCGGAGGAAGTAGACTTCGAACTGAATCCAGCTGATATTGAAATGCAGACTTCCCGTTCAGGAGGTGCCGGAGGTCAGAACGTAAACAAGGTTGAAACGAAAGTACAGTTAACGCACAAACCTTCTGGGTTAGTAGTCGTTTGTCAACAGGCCCGTTCTCAGCTGGCAAACCGTGAGCTGGCAATGGAAATGCTAAGAACTAAGCTATACGATATCGAACTTCAAAAAGTACAGGGAGATATTGCCGCACAACGTAAATCTATGGTTTCTACAGGAGACCGTTCCGCAAAGATCAAAACGTACAATTATCCACAGGGAAGAGTAACAGATCACAGAATCAACAAATCGATGTATAATCTGGATGCTTACATGAACGGAGATATTTCTGAGATGATTGATGCCGTAATTATGGCAGAGAATGCAGAAAAAATGAAGGGAGAAGAAGAAAACTACTAAGAGTTTCAAAAATATACTACAAAGCCTCTGATTTTTTCAGGGGCTTTTCTTTTAAGCACAACAATTATTCAAATTATAAATTATGAAAAACTACAAAATTATTTTCTTGCTATTGCTTACCATGATGGGGCAATATGTTTCTGCACAAACAGAGGTAAAAAAGCCTAAAGAAGTTTTTGAGCTGTTCTTCCAGACTTTAGTAAATAACGATGAAGGAGCTTTAAATAAGCTTAATGATTATTTAAGACCTACCGTTGAAGGACAGGATTCTTACCAGATCAATTTCAAAGAATCTTCGCAGGAAATGATCAATATCAGTGTAGAGAATTTCCTTGCTGCTTTTCCTAAAGCCACAGCTGCAGCATGTAAAAAAGAAGCGGAAGACTATTTTATCGCAATGATCGGAAATTTTAAAAAAGCAAAAGTAACTGTTAATAATGTGAAAATTACTCCTAATGAATATCTTAAAGGAGAAAAAATTGCAAAAATAAGCTATACTGTAAGTTTTCAGCTGCCATCAAAATTGACACATGGTCCTGAAGGAGATACGAAGAAAGTAAAGGCTGAAGAGTTAAAAAAATATTTAATTCAGGTAGTTGAAGATTTTAAGAATGCAGATAAAACAGTAACCACAGATCAGAACTTTAGTCTATATGAACTGAAAAAAGAAGGTAAAATATACTACTGGAACGGAAGCCCTGATGAAATTGTTTCCAATCTTACCGATTTCTATTTTGACAGCTTTTAATTGGCGGAGAACTGATTAATAGCTTATTGAATAAGTAAAAGTCCCCAAAATAGGGACTTTTTTTATTTCACATACTTTATGTATTTTTGAGAAAACCGTTCAGTATGAATTTTAAACCTATGTTATTAACTGCTGGAGTTCTGTTTTCAGCATCTTTTTATTCTCAAACAATGAATTATCCAAAAGCATTAAAGGGTTCTCAAACCGATACTTATTTTGGAACTGCAGTTTCTGATCCGTACAGAGATCTGGAAAATGATTCTGATGCTACCAAAAAATGGGTGGATGAAGAAGTAGCGTACAGCCAGAATTACCTTTCAAAAATTCCATTCAGGGATAAAATTAAAAACCAACTGAAGGAGATCTGGAACTATGAAAAAATTTCAGCCCCTTTCAAAGAAGGAGACTACACCTATTATTCTAAAAATGATGGTTTACAGGCGCAGTCTGTTTTATACAGAACCCATAATAAAACCAAAGCTACAGAAGTATTTTTAGATCCTAATAAATTCTCAGAAAAAGGAACCACTTCATTATCAAATCTTTCTTTCAACAAAAAAGGAAATCTGGCTGCATACTCTATTTCCGAAGGCGGAAGTGACTGGAATAAGATCATTATCATTGATGCCATTACCAAAAAGCAGATTGATGAGACTCTGGTAGATGTAAAGTTCAGCGGAATTTCATGGCAGGGAGATGAAGGTTTCTATTATTCAAGCTATGACAAACCGAAAGAAGGAACAGTGCTTTCCGGAATGACAGATAAGCATAAGGTTTATTTTCACAAACTGGGAACAAAGCAGTCTGAAGATAAGCTGATCTTCGGTGGAGAAAAAACACCAAGAAGATATCTGGGGGCGAGTGTTTCAGATGATCAGAGATATTTAATCATTTCAGCAGCCAACGCTACCAATGGAAACGAATTGTTTATCAAAGATTTGAAAAAAGGAGGAGACTTTGTGCAGATTAACAAAGGATTTGACATTAATGCCCACATTGTAGACACTCAGGGGGATGATCTTTTCATTTCTACAGATAAAGATGCTCCGAATATGCGTCTTGTTAAAACTACAATCAGCAACCCGGCTCCTGAAACATGGAAAGACGTTATTCCGCAAACTGAAAACGTATTGGGGATTTCTACAGGAGGCGGATATTTCTTCGCTACTTATATGGTTGATGCTATAGACCAGGTAAAGCAATATGATAAAACAGGAAAACTGATCAGAGAAATTACTCTTCCGGGTAAAGGAAATATTTCAGGTTTTGGTGGAAAAGAAAAAGAGAAGGAATTGTATTATTCTTTCAGCAACTATATTACACCGGGAACTACTTATAAATTCAATGTAGATTCAGGGAAGTCTGAGGTATATCAGAAACCTAAAGTGAAATTCAACCCCGATGATTATGTGTCTGAACAGGTATTCTATACCTCCAAAGATGGAACAAAAATTCCTATGATGATTAACTATAAGAAAGGGACGAAGCTTGATGGTAAAAATCCAACCATCCTATATTCTTACGGAGGTTTCAATATCAGCTTACAGCCCTCTTTCTCAGTAATCAATGCCATCTGGATGGAAAATGGAGGGATCTATGCCGTTCCAAACATCCGTGGAGGTGGTGAATATGGCAAAAAATGGCATGATGCAGGAACAAAAATGCAGAAAAGAAATGTTTTTGAAGACTTTATTGCGGCAGGAGAATACCTGCAGAGTAAAGGCTATACATCAAAAGAATATATGGCCCTTTCCGGAAGATCAAACGGAGGGTTATTGGTAGGTGCGACAATGACTTTACGTCCGGACCTTGCAAGAGTAGCATTCCCGGGAGTTGGAGTATTGGATATGCTGAGATATAACAAATTTACGGCTGGAGCAGGATGGGCTTACGATTATGGAACCGCAGAAGACAGTAAAGAAATGTTTGAATATCTGAAATCATACTCTCCGGTACACAATGTGAAAGCAAAAACATGTTATCCATCTACAATGATCATTACCAGCGACCATGATGACAGGGTTGTTCCCGCTCACTCTTTCAAATTTGGAGCAGAACTTCAGGAAAAACAAGCCTGTAAGAATCCTATTTTGTTAAGAATTGAGAAAAATGCAGGACACGGAGCCGGAAGATCAACAGATCAGGTAATAGGCGAAAATGCAGATTTGATATCATTTGCTTTATATGAGATGGGAATAAGTAAATAGACGTTAATAAGTAAAATTTTTAATAGAACGGCTAATTTGTTGAAAATTAGTCGTTTTTTTTATGTATTGTTCTGTTTTTAATTCTTATTTTTATCGCGGATATTTAAAGTTTATTAATCTTATATTGATTAAGTAATTATGAAAAAAAGAATTTTACTAGTTTGTGCATTGGCAGCTGGGCTGTCTAGCTTTAATGCACAGAGGTGGACGCCAGCCTCACAAAAAACGTCCGAAGTAAGAAAAGACGTAGAAGTTCAGTATTCTTACAGATTGGATTTACAATCTCTTAGAAATACTTTAAAAAACGCTGTAGAAACAGGGAAAGGAGCTCAGGCAGTGATCATTTCTTTACCTACAGCAGAGGGGAAAATTGAAAAATTTGCTGTATATAGTGATCCTGTAATGGAGAAATCTATGGCGGATAAATATCAGTTGGGTTCTTATATCGGAACAGGAATAGATGACCCTTCTAAATACTTAAGATTCAGTACTTCTCCAAGAGATATGCAATCCATGATTATCAAAGATGGAAAGTTTGAATTTATTGAACCTATTACTACTGATAAGCAGGTTTATGGGGTTTTCTATAAAACAAAAAGAACAGAGGGAGAACATGGTTTTGAATGTACAACAGAAGAAAAGAATCCAATAGATATAAAATCTCTGGAAGCTTTCGGGAAAAAGAATCTTTCTAATATAAACGTAGGTATTGCTAACAGACCGGCAAGTACAAAATATAGAACTTATAGATTAGCTCTTTCCGCAACAGGAGAATATACTCAATATTTCATGACCGAGGCAGGAGTACCTGCTACAGCAACAGATGATGAAAAAAGAGCTCCGGCACTTGCTGCTATGAATAATACAATGACGCGTGTAAACGGAATTTTTCAGAAAGATTTTGCAATTAAAGCAATTATTCAGGATCTTCCAAATATCATCTTTATAAACCCCACTTCTGACCCTTATACTGGTAACTTAAATCTACAGTTACAGCAGACATTGACTCAACAGGTAGGCAATGCTAACTATGATATGGGACATGTATTCAATGCCGCAGGAGGTAACGGTAATGCTGGAGGAATAGGAACAACATGTGTTAACCCTGCAACTTCAACCTCTTTAGCGAAAGGTTCTGCATTTACACAGAATACAACTCCAAAAGGTGATGCCTTTGATATTGATTATGTAGCTCATGAAATGGGACACCAGCTGGGAGCAAACCATACATTCTCTCATACTTCAGAAGGATCAGGAGTAAATATTGAACCGGGAGGGGGTACTACTATAATGGGATATGCTGGAATTACAGGTGATAATGTACAGGCTTTCACAGATGCTTATTTTCATTATTCATCCATAAACCAGGTATTAAACAAGTTGGATAGTAAGACAACATGCGGAGTATGGCAGGATATAACAACCAATACAGCACCTGTAATTTCTCCTCTTAATGCTACTTACAGCATTCCTAAAGGAACGGCATATTATTTAGATGCTACAGCTACAGATGCAGACCCACTTAATTATACATGGGAGCAATACGATAGCGTTGATGGAGTACATTCTATTTCAGGAGATACGGGTTGGGGATATAATTCTCACGGAGCATTAACAAGATCTTATTTTGGAACTACTAGCGGTAGAAGATACTTCCCAAGCCTTCCTAGTGTAATGTCTGGAAAACTTACAGATAAAGACAAATGGGAAAGTGTTTCCTATGTTCCTAGACTATTAAATTACGCAGTAACTGTTAGAGACGGAAACGTTACTCCAATGTTAGTTTCGGCAGAAACTAAAGTAGACGTTAAGCAAGATGGACCTTTCAAGTTTAAAGGTCTTACAGATGCTTCCGTATTATATAACAATGCCACCAACACCATTTCATGGGATGTAGTAAATACAAATAATGCACCGTATAATGTAGCTAACGTAAAAATTGAATATACAACAGATCTTACAAACGGAGCATCATGGACAGAGCTTGTAGCTTCTACCCCTAATACAGGAAGTTATACTGCTCAGATGCCTTCAGGTTTAACAGGGGCTATCAAATTGAGAATTTCGGCTATTGGAAATATATTCTATGCTGTATCACCTAAGGTAACTATTGGTGCTGCACCAACTTCAACTACTGCTGCACCAACTGGAGTGGCTGCTACTGCTGCAGAGATATCTAAAAATTCAGCTGTTATAGGATGGAATTCGGTTCCTGGTGCTACGTATTCTATTAATTATAGAAAGGCAGGTACTACAAACTGGACGAACGTAACAAGCCCTGTTAACTCAGTGTCATTAGGCTCTCTTGAAGATGAAACCAACTATGAGGTTCAGGTTGCAGCAGTGGTGAATACCGTTGCAGGAACTTTCTCTCCTAATTATACATTTAAGACAAAGGGATTAAAAACTGGAGCAGATTATTGCTTAATGAGCAGTGGTGGAAACAGCTTTGCAAACTTTGCTCTTAACAGTGGTTTGGCTAAGCTGGATATAGCTAATTTAGCGTATTTAGATGCTACTTATAAGAGTATTTTTAGAACCTATTTAGATTTTAGTGAAGATGCAAGTAAATTGATTAACCTGATTAAAGGAGTACAATACAATTTATCTTATATCAACATTGGTAACGAAATCGGAGATGCAAACTATCCGGATATTGTAGAAGTATGGATTGATTACAACAGAAATGGTGTTTTTGAAAGTACAGAGAAAGTTGGTTCTAAAAGTGGCGTGCCTGACCCGAACTCTTTACATGCAGGAACAATAACCTTTACTGTTCCGGCTGATGCTTACTCAGGTGATAAAACTTTAAGAATGAGAGTGGCGAGTTCTTCTTTTGTTCCATTTAGTGGACCATGTGGTAGCCCAGTGTACTTAGAAGGTGGAGGTTCATATTCTTATGGCTCATTCAAAGATTTCTCAGTTAAGATCACAGAGACATTAGGAACAGACGAAGTAAAAGGAGCAAAAGCTTCATCAGAAATTTCTATCTATCCTAACCCTGCAGATACTTTCGTAGAAGTGAAAAACCTTAAAGGTAAGGCAGATTACAAAATCTACTCTGCTGACGGAAGATTAGTTCAGGAAGGTCAGATTGACGGTCAGAGAATTAATGTGGCTTCATTAATCAAAGGTATGTATGTGGTAACGATCAAAGATGACAAAAACACTTACAATACTAAGCTTATTAAAAAATAATAAAGCTAAATAAATTGTAGAAAGGCCGGGCAAATGCCCGGCCTTTTTCTTTAGATAAACTTCAGAAAAACTGAATGTTAACAGATGTTTCGTTTTTCGTTCAAAAAAATTAACTTTACGGAGACAAAAATTATTGGAATGCGAAAAACAATTTCTGTGAAAAAGCCCGATTTTAGTATATCTCCCCAGCAAAGAGAAATTTATAACTTTGAAAAAGACGGGTTAGAACTTAAATCATCTTATGAAAAAAAGGATGTAAAAGATGAATCGTTAACACAGACTTCTCCAGGCATTGAACCTTACCTGAGAGGCCCGTATTCCACCATGTATGTTCAAAAGCCATGGACGATCCGTCAGTATGCCGGTTTCTCCACAGCTGAAGAATCCAATGCCTTTTACAGAAGAAATCTTGCCGCCGGACAAAAAGGACTTTCCGTAGCCTTTGACCTTGCGACTCACAGAGGATATGATTCCGACCACGCAAGAGTTGTAGGGGATGTAGGAAAAGCCGGCGTAGCCATCGATTCAGTGGAAGATATGAAGATCCTTTTTAACGAAATTCCGTTAGACCAGATTTCCGTTTCCATGACAATGAATGGGGCCGTACTTCCAATCTTGTCTTTCTACATCGTAGCAGCAGAAGAACAAGGCGTAAAACAAGAACTGCTTTCAGGAACGATCCAGAATGATATTTTGAAAGAGTTCATGGTAAGAAATACTTACATTTATCCACCTGCACCATCTATGAAGATCATTGCAGATATTTTTGAATACACTTCACAGAACATTCCGAAATTCAACTCTATTTCCATTTCAGGATACCATATGCAGGAAGCAGGAGCCACTCCGGTACTGGAAATGGCTTATACCCTTGCAGACGGCCTTGAATACGTAAGAACAGGAATTAAAGCAGGAATGAACGTAGACGATTTCGCTCCACGTTTATCATTCTTCTGGGCAATCGGGATGAATCACTTCATGGAAATTGCTAAAATGCGTGCTGCAAGATATATATGGGCTAACCTTTTAAAACAGTTTGACCCCAAGAATCCAAAATCTTTAGCATTAAGAACCCACTCCCAAACTTCAGGATGGTCATTAACAGAACAGGAGCCTTTCAATAATATCACAAGAACTGCCATTGAAGCATTATCTTCAGCATTAGGAGGAACACAATCATTACATACCAATGCGCTGGATGAAGCCATCGCTCTTCCTACTGATTATTCAGCTAAAATTGCAAGAAATACGCAAATCATCCTTCAGCAGGAAAGCGGAATTTGTGATGTAGTAGATCCGATGGGAGGAAGTAGCCTTGTAGAAAGCCTTACACAGCAGATGATTGAAGAAGCGATGAGGTATATTGATGAGGTGGAGCAGGAAGGTGGAATGACCAAAGCCATTGAAGCCGGTATTCCGAAAATGAGAATTGAAGAAGCTGCCGCGAAAAAGCAGGCTAAGATCGATAGTGGGGAAGAATTCATCATTGGAGTAAACTCATTCAAATCATCTTTAAAACAAGATGAAATCGAGATTCTTGATATTGATAACACTGAAGTTCGTAGAAAGCAGATTGAACGATTAAATACCATCAAAGCAGAGAGAAGCTCTGAAGCTGTAACAGAAATCCTGAACGAAATTCGCGAAAGCGCGAAAACAGGAAAAGGAAACCTGCTGGCACTTTGTATTGAAGCTGCAAGAAGAAGAGCTACTCTTGGTGAAATGAGTGATGCCATGGAAGAAACATTCGGAAGATATAAAGCAAACATTAAAACAATCTCTGGAGTATACGCTATGAATGCCGGTAAAAATGAATACTTTGAAAAAGCCCTTAATCTCACTCAAAAGTTTGAAGAAGAAGAAGGACGCCGCCCAAGAATTATGGTGGCTAAAATGGGACAGGATGGTCACGACAGAGGCGCAAAAGTAGTAGCAACCGCATTTGCTGATATGGGATTTGATGTTGACGTAGCTCCATTATTCCAGACTCCTGAAGAAGTGGCAAAACAGGCTGTAGAAAACGATATTCACATTCTGGGAGTATCTTCACTGGCTGCAGGGCACAAAACATTAGTTCCACAAGTAGTAGGAGAACTCAAAAAACTGGGTGCAGATGATATTACCATCGTAGTAGGCGGGGTTATTCCACAGCAGGATTATGAATTTCTTTACGCCAACGGGGCAGATTTCATTTTTGGTCCTGGAACCAATCTGCCAAAATGTGCAGTGGAAATCCTGGAAAGATTTTTAGAAAACTAATCCCAAAAAACTTTAATTTTCATCAGGAAATTAAAAGCATATCTATGGGTTTAAAAAATAGACTAAAGCCTACGAAGAAAAAGCTGATTTTCTTCGTAGGCTTTCTCTTTACAGGGATTCTGATATTTGTTTTTGGAAAGAAAGAGGATCGAACTGTACAAAATTCACCTGTTCCTGCAGATAGCGTACAGGTTAAGCAACATTTATTAGCACTTACCCAGACTCCAAAATTCCGGAACCATAAAAATATAGATCAATTAAATGCTGTTGCAGATTATATTCATCAAACATTCGGGATGTATAGTGACAGCGTTGGTTTTCAAAAATATAAGGTGGAGGGAAATGAATACAAAAATATAATCTGTTCCTTTGGAACTGAAAACAGTAAAAGAATAGTAATCGGAGCTCATTATGACGTTTGTGGAGACCAGCAGGGAGCAGACGATAACGCTACCGGAGTTACAGCACTTCTGGAGCTGGCAAGAATGCTTCAAAATCAAAAACTCCAGTATAGAGTGGATCTTGTTGCTTATACATTAGAAGAACCGCCTTATTTCAGAACAGAAAACATGGGCAGCTATGTTCATGCAAAATATTTAAAAGATAACAATATTGATGTATATGGAATGGCTAGTGTAGAAATGATCGGTTACTTTAAAGATGAAAAGGGATCTCAGGATTTTCCTATAAGTGTTCTTTCCTGGATTTATGGAAACAAAGGTGATTTTATTACTTTAGTGAAAAAGTTCAGTGGAGCAGGGCCGTTCGTAGGAAACTTTATAGATCATTTTAAGGAATCAAATCAGATAAAGGCAGAAACATTTCCGGCCCCAAAGTTTGTAGGTGGTGTAGACTATTCCGATCATTTGAATTATTGGAAGTTTGATTTTCCGGCACTCATGATTACCGATACCTCCTTCTTTAGAAACAAAAACTATCACAAAACTACAGATACTTTGGAAACCCTTGATATCAAGAGAATGACTAAGGTTATAGACGCTATTTTCCTCAGTATTATTCACCTTAAGTGAAAAAAAATATTTGGATTATCAGAAAAATTAATATATTTGCACCTGAAAATCAAGTTTAACCATTTAAAAACAACGAAGCAATGTTCAGAACTAATCAGAATTTTACAGTTGGATTACCCCTTATGGTGGTAAGGCTTCGCGGTTTGGTACATTCTTAGAATAATAGTACAATACAATATCAAAACCCGAAGTCGTAGAAATTTCGGGTTTTTTATTGCGCAATATTTCAAACCCACGTTTCCCCGAAATCTTTTTAAGTGTTTTTAAGAACAAAATAGTTGAGGCTATAACCTTAAAACTATACCTGTTCATCATTATTAATTCATTCAACTAATATTTTAGTTGATTAAGGAAATAGATTAGAACAAATCTGGAATTCCGGATCTTGTATATGATATCCTGTGTCTTACATGGAAAATGATAACCTTCTGTCTTATCGGCTGAGAAGCCTGAGAAGCAGAAAAAGAACAATAAGAAAAGATGTAGAAAAACAGATAAGAAAAAAGTATCAACGTAGTAAAGAACTTTGGAAGATAAGAAGAAACATTCCGTTAATTCCCTTAGATCAACCTTATCAGAAAGGATTTATTAGATTCTTTGTCGTAAGGGATGATGTAAAACGATCCAAAGACGGAGATTTTTTTGAAAGTATTTTGAAAAAAATAAATACTTCCATGTTTTCCGAGACCCGAAAATTCTTGCAAAAGAAGAAAAAATTCGGGCGAAGAATATATGTAGAAAAAAGACAGAAGCTTGATCGCATTTACTCATGGGAATGGGATCATCCAAAATACGGGTTCACAGCAAGAGAAAGACAGTTCTTTGCGAAACACGAAAGCTATTGCCCGAAAAGAAAGACATCTGAGATATACTACGAATTTACTGAGCCGTGGAGATTTACCCTGCGGATAAGACCTAATATGATTACTCATTACAAACCGGTAGACTTAGCATTGGAAAAAGAGTATGCAGATTTGGAGTCTTATTTATGGCAGCATAAAGTTGTGGGAATTGTCAACAAAACAATTCATGGTAAATCATATTCATGGAAATCAAAAAAAGAAGATACTCCTCTTATTAAAAGTAAAAAATACTTTCACTACAAAATGTCTGCAACAGAGATTGCAGAAAGTTTTTTGGACGAAAAGTCCATCATTTAAAACAAAAAACAATGGGAAATTTAAAACTAAAAGGAAAAGATATATTAAAACTGGGCTATCCAAATAATCAAAGCGTAAACGTAGCCCTGGAAGTCATGAAGAGAAATTTTGCAACTAAGAATATCCATTATGTGAAATCTCTTTTAAAGGAAATTCTGATCAATCCGGAACAATTCGAAAAAGATTTGACTTTCGGACAGATTGCAGAAACCTTACTTTCATCCAAAAAAACAGAAAAAAGGATGCTGAATCCGCAGCGTGCAGACTTTCATATCTTCGGGAATAATATCTCAGAAGAAGCGAAAAATCAGTTGTACACCGCACTAAAGCTTCCGGTTTCTGTTCAGGGCGCATTGATGCCTGATGCTCATAGCGGCTATGGCCTTCCGATCGGAGGTGTTTTAGCCGTAGAAAATGCAGTAATTCCTTATGGAGTAGGAATGGACATCGGCTGTAGAATGAGCCTGAGTATTTTGGATACCCCCGTTTCATATCTGAATGGGGCGAGGGATAAATATGAAAAAGCCCTTGCCGAACATACAAAATTCGGGATGTATGAGACCCATAAATCTCATATAGACCACGAAATCTTCGAGAGAGATACCTTTGATATGATTCCTATTCTGAGAAGATTAAAAGGAAAAGCTATCAAACAGATGGGATCTTCAGGAGGCGGAAATCACTTTGTGGAATTTGGAGAAGTGGAAATTACTGAGGAAGATGAACAAATCGGCTTACCGAAAGGTAAATACCTTGGAATTCTTTCACACAGCGGCTCACGCGGATTGGGAGCTGAGATTGCCCAATACTATTCAAGAGTAGCAGTAGAGCAATGCCCGTTACCTAAGGAAGCACAGCAATTCGCCTGGCTGGATTTGAGTACCCATCTTGGTTTGGAATATTGGACCGCAATGAACCTTGCAGGAGACTATGCTTCAGCCTGTCATGATGATATTCACAGAAGGCTGGTAAAAGCAGTAGGAGGAAGAGTAAAAGCCAGAATTGAGAACCATCACAACTTCGCATGGAAAGAAATTCACAACGGAAAAGAAGTGATTGTTCACAGAAAAGGAGCCACTCCGGCCAATGAAAATGAGTTAGGTATGATTCCGGGATCTATGACTGCCAAAGGATTTATTGTGCGTGGAAAAGGAAATCCGGATTCACTGAACTCAGCTTCGCACGGAGCCGGTAGAGCACATTCAAGAGGAGAATGCCGAAGTCTTTTCACCCAAAATGACATCAAAAAAGAATTAAAGCTTAAAGATGTTACCCTAATGGGTGGAAATACAGAAGAAGCACCAATGGCTTATAAAGATATTTATGAAGTGATGAATGCACAAAGCGAACTGGTAGATATCCTGGGAACATTCCAGCCGAGAATTGTGAGAATGGACAGATAAATGGTAGAAATGATTAGTTGGTAAGAATATTAATTAAGTGCCAAACCTTATAGGTTTCAAAAGCCTGTAAGGTTTTCATAAAAAGCATATCATATATCCAGCCTTTTATTAGTTAATCATTTGAAAAACAGTTTTCTGTAAAAAATAGAGTTATCAATTAAAAACAAAAAAATGGGAGCACCTCATAACATAAAAAGATATGGAGAACTCTGGCCGGAATTTAGAATCCACTCAGGGCTTGAAATATTAGAAAAATTAAAAAACAAAGTTATTATATCCGGCGGATGGGCATGGCACTTTATGTCTGAAAAAGGGCATACAGAATATAAACATGCTCATGATCATAAAGATATAGATGTTTTTGTAAAGAAAGAAAACGTAGCTGAAGTAGTCATCATTCTTCAACAAGAAGGGTTTCAGAAAGTCTGGACCCGCTACGACCATCTTCCGAGTGAAGAAAACTTCAGACGCTATGAAAAAACAGTAGAATTGGAAAATGAAAAGTATCACAGAATCACCATCGATTTCTTTGAAAGAAATGATCTTGAAACAGTCGAATCTAATGGATTTACAGTGGTAAAACCTGATCTTTTACTTTCATTCTACAGGAATATTCACTCCAGCGATAAATGCTGGGCAGTAATGGCTGCAAAAGAATTATTACAAAAGGGAATAAATCCTGTTGGTCATCCCTTATTAAGTAAAATACCAGAATAACAATGGAAAAATTAATACAGATCACTTCAGGAAGAGGACCTTTAGAATGCCAATGGGTAGTATCTAAGGTTTTGAAAGCTTTTCTTGAAGAAACAAAAGATAATAATATAGATTGCGAGATTATTCATCGGGAGAATGGAGATGTAAATATGACTGTGAAATCAATAACCGTGCTTCTGAAAGGAAAGAAGCTCGATGAGTTCTTGAAAACATGGTTAGGAACAATTTGCTGGGAAGGAAAAAGTACATTCAGGAAACTGCATAAAAGGAGCAAATGGTTCATCGGTATATTCGAGTTGGAGAATCTGGAAGCGGTAAATTTCAATGAAAGAGATATCAGGTTTCAGACCGCCAGAAGCCAGGGAAGCGGCGGGCAGAATGTCAATAAAGTAAATACAGCCGTTCGTGCCATTCATATACCCACCAATGAATCCGTATTTGTACAGGATACAAGATCTCAGTTGCAGAATAAAAATTTATCTGTTATCAGATTAAAAGAAAAAGTAATGGGAACTTATATTCAGCAGTTGGAGCATAGAATGAAAGAAACCTGGAACCAACATCTTCAGGTAGAACGCGGGAATCCGGTCCGCACATTCTCCGGAACAGATTTTAAAAGTAATTATCAGGATAAATCCTATAAAAAACAAAGGAATGCCCTTAAACAGAATTTAAAAAATTACAGTAATGACCTTAACTAAAAATAAATACTATTTTGAAGCTCTGGACTACTTTCCTTACAACATGTCCGAATGTCTGGATGCTCTTAACTATGCTCTTTCCTATGAACCTGAAGATGCAGACAGCCTATGTCTGATGGGAAGAGTATATTCAGAAGTGTTAAGAGACTATGAAACAGCAAAAAAATATTTTGAAGAAGCCATGCAGAGCAATATTGGGAATGTGAATACACCTAAATATTATATTGAATGTCTGTTAAGCAATGAAGACTATGAAGAAGCAGGAAAACTCATTGATTATGCTCTAAAAATGAAGGGTATAGATAAAGCAGAAATTTTTAATTGCAAATCTCTTTTACTGGAAAGAAAAGGAGAATATAAACAAGCCATGGAACAGCTTAAAGAGGCAAAAAAGTTCAGTTTTTACAGAAGTACACTTGAAATTTTAGAGGACAGGGAGAAATTGATTCAGAATAAGATGCCTAAGACAAGAACAAGGAAAAAAGCAGAGTAATGCAATCTTTTAATTAAAGAAAATAAGCTTTCATTTGAAAGCTTATTTTTTATTAACAGAGATCAGATAGTCATAAACCATTTGATGTTGATCATCACTAAGCTTGGCTTTAGGAGCCATTCTGCTTAGAGTGTTGATCCAGCCCTGGTTGTCATGCTTGGTAGGTTCCGGCAGTTTATGGCATTTTGCACAGGAATTTTCAAAAATGGTTTTTCCTTGTGCCAACTGCTCGGATGAGGTATACTTAGGACCTGTTACAGCCGTACTTTTAGGACCGCAGGATACCAGAAATGCTGATGCTGCAATGCCGCTTAAGATTAACTTTTTCATACCTTTATTATTTTGTTGGGTGAATTACTTTTTCACAGAAACAATATAATCATAAACCCATTTGTGCTGCTCGTCTGTTAATTTAGCCTTTGGAGCCATTGCATTCATAATGCCAACCCATTGTACAGAATTATGAGAAGTAGGATCAGGCAGTTTATGACATTTTCCACACGAGTTTTCAAAAATAGTTTTTCCCTGGGCAATCTCTTCAGCTGTAGAAGTGGAGGTTCCTGCAGTAGCTGCAGATGTTGAAGCCTTTGGTGTACAGGAAACTAATAAAATAGCAGTGAATGATGCCGCAGCAATGAGTTTTTTCATGTTTCTTATTTTGATAGATAACAAATGTAATAAATTCCCAACCCCGTTGATACCGTGTGCTGTAGTTTTAATTTAGAAGAAATAAAAATTGAAACAAAGTAAATAATAAAATACAGTGCTTTCCATTATCATCGTTTTATTGGGTCATTAACGATGAACTATTGACCATTCCCATTTTAATTGTTAATTTTGAATCAATGAAATTTTCTACAGAAGAACTTATTGAGGGGATACAGTCAGGAAACAAACGTCTGATTGCAAAGGCTATTACTTTAGTTGAAAGTAAAAAGGCTGAACATAGGGCACAGGCGGAAGACCTTCTGAAAAGAATCATGCCTTTAGCAGGAAATTCAATAAGAGTTGGAGTAACCGGAGTGCCTGGTGCCGGAAAATCTACATTTATTGAAAGTTTCGGCAGATTGGCCATAGCCCAGGGTAAGAAAGTGGCTGTACTTGCTATTGATCCAAGTTCTTCAATCAATAAAGGAAGTATTCTGGGAGATAAAACCCGTATGGAAGAACTGGCAAAAGAAGAAAATGCATTCATCAGACCTTCCCCAAGCTCAGGATTTTTGGGTGGTGTGGCCAATACCACTTTTGAAACCATGATGATCTGTGAAGTCGCCGGTTACGATTATATCCTTATTGAAACCGTTGGGGTAGGACAATCTGAAGTTTTAGTGGCAGATATTACTGATGTTTTTCTATTCCTTAAGATTATTGGCGGAGGTGATGAACTGCAAGGAATAAAGCGTGGGATCATGGAAATGGTAGACGTTATCTTCATTAATAAAGTAGATCAGGATAATCTTCAAAAGGCAAAAAATACAAGACTCGAATTAAAAAGAGCCCTGGATTTTATTCCGCCAAAAGAAAAAGGCTGGAAGATTCCCGTGTTGCTGGGTTCTGCTTTACACAATGAAGGGCTCCAGGAAACTTATGATACAATCTCCGAGTTTATCAACTTGAAAAAGAAAACCGGCCGTTTTGAAGAAATTCGTACCCAACAGGC
>NZ_MAYF01000069.1 GCF_001684955.1 Chryseobacterium contaminans
TGGCACACTGCCATGAAAATTTAGAAAGAATGGAGCTTAAAAGTATCCCTGTCATGGAAGAGATTACTTTTTTAATTGGCCCTGAAGGAGACTTTTCTGAAAAAGAAATTGCATTTCTGGCTGAGCATAAGATCAAAGCCGTTTCATTAGGAAACCAAAGGTTAAGAACAGAAACAGCAGGGGTATTTGTGGCAGCATGGAATTACTACAATATGATATAGTGAATGGATTTTTAATTCATCTAAAAAATAAAGGAGGCTTTTCAGCCTCCTTTTTATATTCTTATTTTATTACTTCCAGTTAATATTATTTTCTTTCAGATATTTCTCAAAGATCTGCTGTCCGCTTCTTATGGAGTTTACCGTCCAAAGGATTTTCATTCTTAACAGTTTTTCCTCATCCAGTTTATAGTCAATACCAGATTTTATAAGCTTTTGTTTTAATTCATACATACAGATTGATGCCGCTACAGAAACATTGAAGCTTCTTGTAAAACCATACATAGGGATGGCCAGTGTTTCATCTGCAAAATCCAGAATCTCCTGGGAAACGCCTTCCATTTCTGTACCGAATACCAACGCGATAGGTTCTGTAATTTCGTATTCAGGAAGCATTTTAGCATTATTTTCCAATGAAACCACTACAATTTTATAGCCTCTGTCTTTGATTTCCTGAAAAGACTCCATATTTCGGGGAAGCTTTTCAACCTCTACCCAGGTATCCGCTCCTTTGGTTACCCTAAGATTGGGTTCAAAACTATATTCTTCCTGCAAAGCCACTACTTTATGAAAACCACAGGCCTCTACAGAACGTACAATGGCTGCTGCATTCCTGAACTGATAAATATCTTCTACTACCGGAAGCACAAAATCTGAACTTTCCTTAGAGAAGTATTCTATTTTTGATAATCTTTCGTCTGTTAAAAACTGTTTTAAATATTCATAAGTTTGTGCTAATTCTTTCATCTGCATCTAGTTATTTTTTTCAATAGCCTTATGTAACCCTTAGAATTTTTCTTATCCTGATAAAATTTTATGCTAAGTGTTCCATTCATTTTCAAATCTTTGCAAATTAACGTAATTTTGGGCTATGATCCTTAACCGGGATTCAATTCTTAATTAAAAATAATACATGAAGCGAAAAGTCCTACTCATCTATACCGGCGGAACCATCGGTATGGAAAAAGATTATGAAACCGGAAGTCTGCGTGCCTTTGATTTTGGTAATATCTTCGAAAAGATGCCTGAAATGAAGCTTATGGAATGTGAAGTTTTCGTACATCCTTTTGCCAAACCACTGGACTCTTCGGACATGGGGCCTGAAGAATGGAAAGTGATTGCCAACTATATTCATGAGAACTACAATGATTATGACGGATTCCTGATTCTTCACGGAACAGATACCATGTCTTATACTGCTTCAGCATTAAGCTTCATGTTAAAAGGATTAAGAAAGCCTGTGATTATGACAGGTTCACAGCTTCCTATCGGTGACCTGAGAACCGATGCTAAGGAAAATCTTCTCACCAGTCTGTATTATGCCAGTCTGTATGAAAATGATGAAGCAGTTATCCAGGAAGTAGCCATTTATTTTGAGTATAAATTATTAAGAGGAAACAGAACACTGAAATATTCGGCTGAATATTTTGATGCCTATGCAAGTCCAAACTACCCTATTCTTGGGCAATCCGGTGTTCATTTAAATATTATCAAAGACAATCTTTTCCGTTGTAATCCGGAAGTGGAATTTCATGTTGACGAACATATTTCTGAAGACGTTCTGTTCTGGAGAATTTTTCCGGGAATGCATCTGAGTCACTTCAGAGAGATTCCTAAAATGAAGGTGCTGATTCTTCAGGTTTTCGGTTCGGGAACTATTTTCAGCAGTGAAAAAACCCAGGAAACGCTTCAGGAGATCAGAAATAACGGAACAGAGATCGTGGTAGTAAGCCAGTGTATTTCCGGAGGTATTTCGTTTGGTAAATATGAGAACAGTAATATTTTCTCAAGAATCGGAGCAATCAGCGGAAGGGATATGACTGCTGAGACTGCTATCACGAAAGCAATGCACCTGATTGATAATCCCAATTACTCCGGAAGTTTTGCGGATAACTTTACCCAAAGCCTTTGCGGGGAAATTACTACTGAAAAAATGCATTAAAAATTTGGTATTTAAATAAAATAGTCTATTTTTGCAATCTCAAAAAGAAAGGTGTCCGAGTGGTTGAAGGAGCTACCCTGGAAAGGTAGTATACGGGTAACTGTATCGAGGGTTCGAATCCCTTCCTTTCTGCAAAGAAAAGTCTTAAGTTTTATGCTTAAGACTTTTTTGCTTTTATATATACTCTTAATAAGATGGGAAAACAACTTAATAATCCCCTGTTGTTGTATAAAATGGTCTCGCAGATTTAGCAAATTAAGCAGATTTTTGATCACATACATCTGGGAAAATTCTTCTCCATTAATAATTTAAATGCCAGGTTCGCAAAAAATAACATTAAACTGTATATTTTTTGTTCGCAAGGGCATTGCATTCAGCAAAGGGAGATAATAATCACTAGAAAAAATCACTCATTGCTCAGTGAAACGCCTTTGCGACCTTAAAAATCATATAACCTCATGATAAAACTTTGCGGGTATTGCGTTAATAAAAAGATTTAGTGGTCTGTTATACTAAAACTGATGACAGCCTCTTATACTTCCTAAAAAGCGATTCATCTAAGTATTTCTACTCAACTGTATAATTGGTTGTTTACACTCTACAACATCTGTTTGATTCTTTGTTACTTTGGTTTATATAACAATCACAAAAACCAATTTTATTATGACATCAACAAGCGTAAATGCAAACTCATCCGGACAGTTGCAACTGGGCGGTGGAGCACAGTTCTGGGTATATCTTTCCCCTCAAAATGATACAGCTAAAATGATTACCAAATGGCGGGTAACATTTTCACAAGGAAATTGGAGCGATTCCATTTCAAGTGATAATCCTACAAAACAAATCCAAACACCTAATCTTTCAGGGATTTTCGAAATTAAAGTTGAATTATTAAGTGGCTCAACCGGCACATGGAGACAGATTCCGCCACAAGCAGGAAGCCACAATGAAATAGGCTGTAATTCCAATTGTGCATCCATGGTTGGAATTGTTGCAGACAGTACTAATCCACCCATAGGTGCTATTAATGCTCATTTCTGGACCACTTGGGATGCTATGTGCAGAACGGAAGCATAAGACAGGCTAATTGCAAGAACAATCATTATAATCAAGTGAACTGCGGTATTTTTTCATATCGCAGTTTTGATTTTTAAACAACCTTAACTGATGAATGCTTTTCCTTACATTTGCAATATTCATATAATTCAATCAAAAATGTATACAAAACGGACAGCGTTTTCTTTGCTGTTATTTTTTACTGTTTTCTTCTTTCCACAACTTACAAAAGCCAGTGCCTATTGGATGGAAATCCATGGATCAGGAAAAATAAAAGAACAGGTGAAAATCCAGGTATGCTATGGCTTTATTGATGAGCTTAGTGAGCGGCACCGAACTACAGGTCCTGAATTTCAGAGGATCAAAGATTTTAATTTCTTTCTCTACACTGCCAAGGGTGAAAAAGTAAAAATTGAATTACAGCGTAAAGAAGATCATTGGGAAGGAACCTTTATCCCGCATCAGGAAGGAACTTATAGGATTTTAGGAATGAATGACCAGCAGCCTGTTTTGGTACGTTCACAAAATCCGCAGGATAATGTAAGGCCTATTGATTTTATGTGCGGAGCTTATCAGGTAGGAATCCCATCCAATAATAATCCCCCTCTTCCACTGATGGATATACGACTTTTTGAAAAAAACGGAATCTATACTATTTTTCCTTACCGTAATATGAAACCCGCAGAGAAAGGAACTTTGCTTAGGATTTTTAACCCCGAAAACTGGGAAAAGAACATACCGGTAAATGAGAACAATAAAGCATTCTTTAAACCTACGATGTCCGGACTTTATGTAATCAGACAGGATTGGCAGGATAATACCCCCGGAATATTTCAGGGAACACCTTACGCAAAAATAAGATACCGTAATAACTATTGCCTTTGGATTAATTAGAAGATGGAAGGAAAATGGAGGATGAAAGTTATCTTAGCCATCAGATTAAATAGACATTTATTATTGAAATAAAGAATTCAGAAAGTGACTGTAAAATAAAAGTCCCGGATCTATAAATCCGAGACTCTTTATTATCAATTATTTAAGATTCCCTATTAGAATTTCAGGGAAACACTTCCTAAGAAACGGGCTGGTGCCTGGGGTGTTAAACGTACAGACCAGGCTTTTTCATTGGTAATATTATCAAATTTCAAACCTACTCTATATTTGGGCTGATCGTAGAAAACCCCAAGGTCAAACATTGTATAGGATGGAATAATCACTTTAGCTGTTTGTGTGTTGGTCTGGTAGGAAGATGATCCCATATTTCCACCACCACCTATTCCAAGGCCTTTCAATTTACCTTGTGGAACTCTGTAACTGATCCAGAAATTGAACATATTCGCAGGACCTGATAATGCAGGTCTTAATCCGTTAACGGAAGGATTGGCATTGGTAAACTTACTGTCATTATAAGCATATCCGGCAACAATATTTAACCCTTCAAAAGGATTGGCTGTTAATTCTGCTTCAAACCCTTTGCTCAATTGAGTTCCATCCTGAATAGAATAGTTGATGTCGTCCGGGTTGGTTCTTAAAATATTATCAACACGAATATTATAGTAACTCAATGTTCCTACAAGTTTATGATTGAAAATATCACCTTTCACCCCAAATTCCAATTGATTGGCATATTCCGGTTTGAAGGAATTTCCGTTAATATCTACTCCACTTACGTTATTGAAACCATTCATATAGTTTCCAAACAGGGAAACCCTGTTCTTCAATATTTCGTAAACAAGGCCTAATTTGGGAGAAAGTGCTGTTTGTGAATAAGGTCCAGCCTGTGCTCCGCTATTGCTTAAACCACCTTTTATCTGGCCTGTGGTAATATCATACACTCCTTTAAACTGGAACCGGTCTACCCTTAAACTGGCCATTACCATTAACTGATCTGTTACATTGAATACATTGGAAACATAAGCAGCATACGTATTATCACTGTTATTTTCTTTTCTCATCGCAGAAGTTGCGGTAAGTGCATCAATGGTATTACGGTTCACTCTAAAATCAGCAGATGGATGAACAAAGTTAAACACTTTAGTATTCGTATGATAACGGTCAAAATGATTGGAGTTGTTATAATAATCCAATCCTACAACCATTCTGTTTCGGAAACGTCCGATATGAAAATCTCCGATAAAGTTCTGTTGAATATTGGTAGCAATAAATGAGGTAGTTCCCACCATTACCTGCGCACTTGCCGTAGAATCTGTTTTCCCGTTGATCGCGGAAATATATCCATTAATGGTTGATCTTGCACGGGATATAACTGTTTGGGAAGTCCAGTTTTCTGATACTTTATAATTAAGTTGGGCAAAGATATTCATCATTTGGGTTTCGTAGGCAAGATCGTCACCCAGGAAATTTTTATAGTAAGGGAAGTTCATATCTGCAATAGACTGAGTTTTGTTACTTCCGATATAAGGATTGAAACGTACTACTGAAGTTCCTTTGGCCTGATTAAATTCTACATCCAAAAGAAGCGACATACGGTCATTGATCTGATAGGAAAAACTTGGTGCAATGGCCAGTGAATTGGTAAAACCTAAATCCTGAAAGCTTTTCTCAAAGGTTCCTGCTGCATTGAGACGGAAAAGTGCTGTTCTGTCTTTATTAACCGGGGTATTCACATCTACAGTTAATCTGTTATAATCCCAGCTTCCACCTACATACCCTACTTCACCGCCAAATTTATTATAGGGCTTTTTTGTGACACGGTTGTAAACGCCACCATAGCTGCTTGCTACATTTTTACCGAATAAAGTTGCCGAAGGTCCTTTTATTGCTTCAATACGCTCCAGATTAACAGGATCAATTACTGAAAAGGCCGCTCCCGCTACTCCGTTTCTTGCATTAGGCTCCGTTTCAAATCCTCTTGAACGGAATGTCACCCTTCCCTGATTGGCTATCATGGGAACTCCGGCTCCCGGTACATTTTTAGAAATACTTCCAAGGTCTACCGCCACCTGTTCCTGGAAAAGCTCCTTGGTTACGGTATTGTACACTTGAGGATTCTCCAGATTCTTTAAAGGAAGCCTTGCCACAAATCCGCTTTCTTTCTTAGAAAACCTGTTGACATTTTTCATAATCACCACTTCCTGGATGGCCTGGATATTTTCTTTGGTAAGCTGATAATCCAATGTTGTGCTTTCTCCTGCCTTTACTTCAACAGGAATCCGTATTTCTTTAGATCCTAAAATTTGTAGTTTTATAGTATAAGAACCTGCATTTATATTGGTAAAACGGTAATTGCCATCATCATCTGTCAAAGTTTGACGATCTGCCTCTAATAATGAGACTGATATTGCTCTTAAAGGCTGGCCATCCACCATATTGACTTTTCCGGTTATTCCACCTTGCAGTTCCTGTGCAGAGAGTTGGGTTATGTTTATCATGGAAAAGAAAAAAATGAAAAATGGTCTAACCCATTGTGTTATTTTATCTGTCAGAGCATCTTTCTTTTCTGTTTCATGGACATAACTTATCAACTTCACCGGAAGTTCACATTCGCTTGATCGTATCATTTTTCAGCCTTATTTAAAATAATTATAAATAAAGTGCAAAATAAAGGATAAACAAACTCTCACGCAATATTAATTTGAATTATTCTAAATAAAGAACAAAAATCATATTTATCGAGGTAAACATCATTGTCAATTTCTCCATTTTATATTTATTATTTATCTCTCCAATCCGTTATACAAAAAGAATTAGATATGTTTGAAAACAAGAATTTGGAGTTTTCCACATTTTACTAACAAGTTATCCACAATTTAATACTATGATAAAATTGCACATTATTTTCACCATATATTTTTATTTAAGGATCTATCTTTTTTAAATTAGCGTCACAGTTATAAAGATCAGACCATGGAAAATCAGGTTAAAATTTTGAGGGAGAAAATGAATATGACTCAAAATGAACTTGCTGAGAGGTCCGGGCTTTCTCTTCGGACCGTCCAAAGAGTTGAAGCAGGAAATATTCTTAAAGGTTTTACCTTAAAAGCGCTTGCCCAGGCTTTGAATACTCAGCCGGAAGATCTTATTATTTCCTCAAAAGAAGAGATTAACGTTCAACAGGCCAAAAAAATTAATCTATCTGCTTTGGCCGGGCTTATTATTCCATATGGCGGCATTATTTTCCCTGCTGTTTTAACTTACCAAACAAAGGATTTGAAAAACAGAGAACTGGGGAAAAGTATTCTTTGTATCCAGATTATTGTATCTGTTGTTTTTTCTGTATTAATGATTATCTCTCCGTTTATTCAAAAGCTATTTACTTTCAAATTTCCGCTTTTCATGATTCCATTAGTTCTCTTTTTATGTTTAAAATTATTCATTGTCATCAAAAATGGAATCAGTCTTAACAAAACACAGGATCTAGTTATAAAACTGAAAACCAATTTCTTATAAACAACGGCAGTAAAATGTCGTAAAACTGTCGTCCTGTTTTTGTGCTAAAAAAGCAATCGATTCCCGAATCTTGCACAAAAAATCAGCATGAAGATAATCAAGAAAATAACCCTTACTGTTTTAGCGCTTATTATCATTACAGGATTAGGCAGTTACATTTATTTTGACCGGAAATTTACTCCAGAAAAGAATTATTTAACAGTAGATCATGAAAGTGGAGCTGTTCCTATCCAATGGAACGGAAAAGATAAAAATGCTCTGCTCGTCCCCATCCACTTTTCTAAAGATACAACCACCTATTATCTTCAATTTGATACAGGCGCAGTTTATACGGAGTTTTATGGTAAAGCAATAGAAAATTTAAAAGAGATTTCTATCAAAAATGATTGGGCAGCTGCCTCATTTTATATTGGCAGAACAAAAATAACCTCTAGGCAAATTAAAATATCCAATACAGGAAGTTTTCCAGGGAAAAATAATCCGGTTAAAATTATCGGTACTCTGGGTGCTGATATTCTTGAAAATAGAAAAACACTGATTAATTTCAAGGATGATTATATTGCTTTCAATTTATCCAAAGAGCCTGATGAATTCCAGAATAATCTTATTGATTTTGAATTTAAAAAGAGAAAGATCATTATTCACGGAAACCTAAACGGGAAGGATGAAAAATTCCTGTATGACTCCGGTACCAGTGCTTATGAGCTACTCACCAACAAAGAAAACTGGGAAATTTTAAGGATACCCCAATCAAAAGTTATAATAGAAAAAGCTCAGTCAAGGCCCAATATTCTAACAACATATAC
>NZ_MAYF01000070.1 GCF_001684955.1 Chryseobacterium contaminans
TTTTGCCGTAAAACCCCTCAGGGCATGTTGTATTTTTAACCCTAACTGAGATAAAACACTTTCTGGCACATCACCAGGAATCTGGGTAATAAAATAAATACCTACTCCTTTTGAACGAATTAGTTTTACCATCGTCTCAATCTGGGAAAGAAGTGTTTTTGAAGCTTCATCAAAAAGTAAATGTGCTTCATCTATGAACAGTACCAATTTGGGTTTCCCACTATCCCCTTCTTCCGGGAAGGTCATATAGATTTCGGCAAAAAGAGAAAGCATGAAGGTTGAAAACAGCTGTGGCTTATTCTGAATATCCGATACCCTCAAAATATTAACAACTCCTTTTCCGTCCCTGGTTTCCAATAAATCCTGAACATCAAAGCTCAATTCTCCAAAGAAATCTCCTGCACCCTGTTGTTCCAAAGCTACGATAGATCTCAGAATAGCTCCCAAAGAAGCTGGCGCTATAGATCCATAATTAGCAGCAAGCTCAGCTTTTCCCTGTGCGTTATCTGTCACATACTGAAGAACTTTCTTCAGGTCTTTAAGGTCAACCAAAGGAAGTCCTTTATCATCACAATATTTGAAGACAATAGACATGATACTTTGTTGGGTATCATTAAGCTCCAGAATTTTACTTAATAGAACAGGCCCGAACTCGGTTACGGTAGCTCTCAGTTTCACCCCTTTTCCTCTGGAAATACTCATCAGTTCTACCGGAAAACCTTGTGGTGTATAAGGAAGCTGGGTTTTCGCATACCTTTCCTCAATAATAGAATTCATCTGACCCGCTTCTGCAATTCCAGAAAAGTCACCTTTGATATCCAAAACCAGCGATGGGATTCCCTGATGGGAAAGCTGCTCTGCAAATACCTGTAATGTTTTGGTCTTCCCTGTTCCCGTTGCTCCGGCAATAAGCCCATGACGGTTAATTGTTTTCAAAGGAATGGTTACATTTACTTCCGGAACCACTTCCCCGTCCAGCATTCCTTTTCCTAGTATAATATGTTCTCCTTTTGGAGTGTATCTAGCATTTAATTCTTCAATAAATTGTGCTTTGTCTGCCATTTGATTGCTTTTTTAAAACTTCTAAATATAAAGATTTTTGTAAAATATTCAGTTATTAAAGCGCTATTAAACCCTTATGTTTTTGCTTTTAGCTTTAATAAATGTTTACCTTAGCCACTAAAAATAATGCCATACTTATTCTATGACTCTATTTAAAAAACATTTATTGGATTGTGGATAATGGAAGAATCAAAGATCACATCTACTATAAATATGATGGAATCATCAGCTATGAAGAAGGAGCTTCCAGAAAAGATGATTATATACAATTCAAAATAGATAAGGATATTTCCGAAAACACCAATGAAATGTTTTATAAAATATTCTACAGGCTAGAATAAATTAGAATTTTATATGCCTAGTTTACAGAAAGAACATGATAAAAAACAGCATTTACTTATTAACCTTATGTAAGGCATCTTTTTTGCTGAAAAAAAACAACATATTAAACATTTGTTTAACGTAAATATTGAAAGAAACTATCAATTGAATTTAACATTTGATTTAGAGTTTATCTAATACTTTGTATCTTTAACTATTAAAAAAATACCCAATGAAAATTGAACAAATATATACGGGCTGTCTGGCTCAGGGGGCCTATTATATTGTATCAGAAAATGAAGCGATCATTATTGATCCTTTAAGAGAGGTAAAACCATACCTTGTTCGTCTGGAAAAAGACAATGTCACTTTAAAATATATTTTTGAGACTCATTTCCATGCTGATTTCGTTTCAGGACACTTGGATTTAAGTAAAAAAACAGGAGCTCCGATTGTATACGGACCTACGGCGGCTCCAGAATTTGAAGCCATTATTGCGGAAGATAACCAGATTTTTGAAATTGGAAAAATAAAAATAAAGATACTTCACACTCCAGGACATACGATGGAGAGTACTACTTATCTTTTAATTGACGAAAACGGTAAGGAAACAGCTATCTTCACAGGAGATACTCTGTTTCTGGGAGATGTGGGAAGACCGGATCTTGCTCAGAAAGCTACCAACCTTACCCAGGAAGATCTTGCAGGAATTTTGTATGACAGTATTCAGAGCAAAATTATGCCTTTGGATGACAGTATTACAGTCTATCCTGCTCATGGTGCCGGTTCCGCATGCGGAAAAAATATGCAGAAGGAAACCGTAGACATTTTAGGAAATCAAAAGAGAACAAATTACGCACTTAATCAGCCGGATAAAGAATCCTTCATCAGAGAAGTTCTTGACGGGCTTACTGCTCCTCCAAAATATTTCGGAATGAATGTAGCCATGAACAAAAGCGGTTATGAAAGTCTGGATATAGTAATGAATAAAGGTTTACAGCCCGTTTCACCTGAAGATTTTGAAGCTGTAGCAGAAGAAACAGGAGCTTTGATTCTAGATACAAGAGGAGCCGCAGATTTCCATAAAGGTTTTGTTCCTAATTCTATCAATATTGGATTAAAAGGAGACTTCGCTCCGTGGGTAGGAACTCTAATCGTAGATGTTAAACATCCTTTGTTATTGATAACAGATGAAGGAACAGAAGAAGAAGTTATCATCCGGTTAAGCCGTGTTGGTTTTGATAATGTAGTAGGCTATCTGGAAGGAGGTTTTGAAGCCTGGAAAAATGCAGGAAAAGAAATTGACGAAGTGAAAAGAATCACTCCTGCTGAGTTTGCAGAACAGTTTACAGCAGATTCAAAGATAATTGACGTCAGAAAACTGACAGAATACTCTGCAGAACATATTGACAATGCTTACAACAGACCATTAGATTCTATAAGTGATTGGGCACGTAATCTTGATGATTCTGAGCATTTTTTCCTGCACTGCGCAGGAGGATACAGAAGTATGATCGCAGCCAGCATCCTTAATTCACACGGAATCAGAAACTTTACTGAAATAGAAGGTGGTTTTAATGGCATTAAAAAAACAGGAAAACTTCCGACAACGGACTTTGTATGCCAATCCAAAACAACATAACAACATGAAACTTAGTTTTTTTGGAATCACTTTAGTGTCTTTTTTAGCATTAAGCAGCTGTAAAACAACCCATTCCGCAGAAGCTCCCAATGTTAACATTAAGGAAGTAGTCACCAGCTCAGAGGTAACGCTATTGGATGTAAGAATCCCTGAGCAATATTTGGCAGGAACAGCTAAAAATGCCATCAACATCCCTCTTGCAGAAATTCAGAACAATATTGAAACCTTGAAGGGTAAAAAAGTGGTTGTTTTCTGTAATAAAGGAGTACAGGCAGATCAGGCAATGGAAATTCTAAGGAAAAACGGAGTGGAAGCCTATGATGGAACCAGTTGGAAAAATGTGAAAGGCATCCAGGACGAAGCTGATAAAAAGTAACTCATAAAACTTAAACTATGTCACAAAAATTTCAGGAAATCATCAATTCCGAAAGACCGGTACTTATTGACTTTTTTGCCACTTGGTGCCAGCCTTGTAAAGTTCAGTCTTCAGTTTTGAATTCTGTAAAAGAAAATATAGGCGATGGAGCCAGAATCATTAAAGTAGACGTAGACCAGTACCCCGCTCTGGCAGCACAATACGGGGTGAGAGGTGTACCTACTTTAGCGGTCTTCAAAAATGGAGAACTTCTTTGGAAAGAAAGCGGAGTACATGATGTAAACACATTAACGCAACTCCTGCAACAATATATTTAAAAATTAAAAAGGCTGGGTTTACATGAACTCAGCCTTATTTTTTATAAATCAATTGAAAAATGATCACGGTCATTTAAAAACTGAAAGTG
This sequence comes from Chryseobacterium contaminans, assembly GCF_001684955.1. Lineage (GTDB taxonomy): Bacteria > Bacteroidota > Bacteroidia > Flavobacteriales > Weeksellaceae > Chryseobacterium > Chryseobacterium contaminans. The sequence continues at coordinate 3,808 of NZ_MAYF01000070.1, forward strand.
AGTTCTGAAGTCTTTCAGCTCATTCATATCCAGTTCGGCCGATACAATATTTCCATTTTTATCTGAAATTTCTCTTCCATCAGCAAAAAAACAGTGAGAGCTTTCCTGATAGAACAGGTTATTTCCATCCGTACCAATTCGGTTTAATCCAAATACAAAGGAAAGATTTTCAATGGCTCTTGCTTTCAAAAGGTGCTCCCATGCTCCTACTCTTTTTTCCGGCCAGTTTGCTACATACAAAACAGCATCATAATCATCATTATTTCTTGCAAATACGGGAAAGCGAAGATCATAGCAGACCTGAAGTAAAAAACGGATTCCTTTATATTCTACAATGACTCTGTTTTTCCCGGGTGTATATACTTTATCCTCTCCTGAAAAGGAAAACAGATGTCTTTTATTATAAAAAGCAACTTCTCCATTGGGTTGTACAAAGTACATTCTGTTGTAAAAATTACCATTTTCTTCTACAGGAGCACTTCCACAAAATGCCGCATCTTTTTCTTTGGAGATCTTTTTTAAAAACTCCAGAGATTCTTCAGTTCTGTCGGAAACTTCCGATGCATCCATACAGAAGCCTGTTGAAAACATTTCAGGAAGCAAAAACAGATCCGCTTCAATATTTTGGAGTTTATCCTCTATGATCTTAAAATTTTCAGCTTTATTTTTCCAGATGATATCCAAATTGAGCCCTACAATCTTCATCTTTTTTATTTTTTAAAATTATTTCAATATCTGAAGTATAAAAATACGGCTTTTATCCTGGATAATGAAAAGAGAGCTATAATTCTTAATATTTATTAAAGTATGCTATTTTTATAATATTCAATGCCTTTCGGTTTCATTTTTGATGCAGGTAATTTTTATTAGTATCATTAAACATTATAAAATTTATGAAGAAATTGGTTTTTATGGTAATGATGTTCTTTTTTGGAATCACAGCTAATGCTCAGGCGTGGACTGGAAAAGGAGATCAAAAGATTCAATTAGGTCTGAGCGCCTGGGGATATGGAACCGGGATAACTGGAACTTATGACTACGGACTGAATAAGCTCATTTCTGTGGGAGCTGGCCTTAACGGTTACTTCAGCAATTACAAAAACAACGACAAGGATAACCGGGTGTTTGTTTTTGGCAGACTGAATTTCCACCTGCAGGAAGCTTTAAGCCTTCCACCAAAATTGGATATTTATCCAGGTGTTGACGTAGGAGTGGTTGGAAAAGACTTTGGAATAGGAGCACATATCGGTGCACGCTACTTCTTTACGGATAGAATTGGTGTATTTGCAGAGGTGGGTAATAACGGTAGTCTTGGAGTTTCATTCAATTTATAATCAAATAGTCCTGAAATATGACAAAGCTTCTCGTTTAGAGGAGCTTTTTTATTTGGCATAGTTTTGATAATTGTTACCTTTGCAAATTAAAATCTAAAATTTATTAATGGAAATAGCAATCAAACTCTTCCAGTTCATTCTGAGTATCTCTATACTTGTAGTTCTTCATGAGCTTGGGCACTTCTTACCGGCAAAATGGTTCAAGACCAGAGCAGAAAAATTCTTCCTGTTTTTTGATCCTTACTTCTCCATATTCTCTATGAAGAAAGTTAACGGAAAATGGAAGTATAAATTCTTCTCTCAGAATCTTCCTGATACTGAAGTGATAGAGGTAAACGGGAAAAAGGAAGAAGTTCCTATCGATATATCAAAACTTTCTGACGACGATTGGAGAAAATATCCGGAACAAACCAAATACGGGATCGGATGGCTTCCTTTCGGAGGTTATGTAAAAATTGCCGGAATGGTAGATGAAAGTATGGATACAGCCCAAATGAAAAAACCGGCTGAACCATGGGAATTCAGATCTAAACCGGCTTGGCAGAGATTGATCATCATGCTGGGTGGAGTTACAGTAAATTTCTTCCTGGCTTGGATTATATTCTCGGCCTTAGTTGGAAAAAACGGAGAAAATATCTTTGAAGCAGATAAAATCACAACTCCTCTTCATTACACAGCTGCTGCTAAGAAAATGGGCTTCGAGGATGGTGATAAAATATTAAAGGTAGATGGAAAAGTTCAAAAGGACTTCAAAAAATTAGCTTTAGATGTATTATTGAGTGATGAAATTACCGTTTCAAGAAATGGAAAAGAAGTTACTTTCCCAACCAATGATGACGGAAAAGTAATGGCATTCCATGATCCTGAACCAAGAGCTTTCCTTACTCCAAGAATGTCTCCTGTCATTGATACTATTGTTTCAAAATCAACAATGGATGCAGGATTAAAACTTGGTGATAAAATTCTTTCTATTAACGGAACTCCCATTACATATTATGATGAGCTTAAGCCTTTGGTAGTACCTAATGCAGGAAAAACAATTGATTTCAAAGTTGCAAGAAACAATGAAACTGTTGATTTACATATTCCGGTATCTAAGGAAGGAACTATAGGGGTTCTGTCTTTCAAGGAAATTGAAAAATATAATGTTCACCGTGATTATACTTTCTTTGGATCTATCACCAGAGGATTTACCCTTACTATTGAGAGCTTAACCTATCAGATTAAGCAGTTTAAACTGATTTTCAACAAAAAGGTTCAGGGTTACAAAAAAGTAGGTGGTCCTATCGCTATTGTAAAAAATATGCCGGTAGATAAAGATGCAACAGGTAATGTTTCTATCAACTGGGCAGCATTCTGGGGCTTTACAGCCATGTTCTCTGTATGGTTGGCATTCCTGAATCTTATTCCTATTCCTGGACTTGATGGTGGACACGTTTTATTTACATTGTATGAAATCATTGTAGGAAAACCTGTACCTCAAAAAGTATTGGAAAATGCTCAAATGGTGGGAGTTATCTTCTTATTGGGCTTGATGTTACTGATATTCGGAAGCGATATTTTCAAAATGATTACAGGAGGCTTGTAATTTTTTGAAAAATTTTCTTAAAAATATTTGCAGGGTATAAATATTCGTCCTATATTTGCACCACTTAAAACAAAGGACATTCCTCCTTAGCTCAGTTGGTTAGAGCATCTGACTGTTAATCAGAGGGTCGCTGGTTCGAGCCCAGCAGGAGGAGCAAAAAAGACTTACAGAAATGTAGGTCTTTTTTTATTTATGCCCATTCTTGTATTCTAAAAAAAAAACATTGTTACAAAAAATCATAAGCCATTTTCAATATAAGAACTGATTAAATGTATTATATTCATTAAAGGAGAAAGGATCCACAATAGATTATCCAAATAGAAATAAACTCGACATGAGAGTACAGGAAGTTTTATATGTGGCAGAATGTGCGAAAAATAGAAATAAGATATCAAATAATAAAATCCTTTTACAGGATTTGATCCTCAAGGCTTTTATACTCCCATAAATAAACTTAAAAAAGTATTTAAAGCTTACCCTCTTCAATCATACAAAAACTTGATAAATTAAGCGGTTTATAGGGCTAATTCAGAGGAGAAACCAACGAATAGTATTCCGGTTATGGATAAGAAATAATCTACTGCAGATTCCACTTATTTATCCACGAAATCAAAAAAAGAAAATAAAGGAGGATAATAATGAAAATTGAAAGGCTGATCGAAAGGTTATATTCTGAAATGACAGATTCAAAAATAAGTATGATGAGTATGAGCTTAGCCATAAAATATATTTGAAAGCTTTAATTATCTATATTCATTCACAAGTTTACGTCCCCAATTTTATTGAAATAAAAATATCTTGTTCCTGGAAATAATATCTTTAAAAGCAGCTTTTATCACTTACATTTCAAATTTTAATTATTTTATAAAATTTAATTTATTGAAAAATAAAACAATAGCAATTTTTGTTAAATTTTAAAGGATAAAAACTTGCTTGGTACGGTTTTTCATATTATATTTGCACCACTTAAAACAAAGGACATTCCTCCTTAGCTCAGTTGGTTAGAGCATCTGACTGTTAATCAGAGGGTCGCTGGTTCGAGCCCAGCAGGAGGAGCAAAAAAGACTTACAGAAATGTAGGTCTTTTTTTATATACTGATATTGATCTTCAAATCATTCTTTACTTTCAATAGTTAAGATTAGTGGATAAAATTTTATTTATCTAATAAAATAATAAGTACTTGATCATTTCAAAGCTATTTAAAATAATTTATTCAAAATTTAAAATCAGAATCAATCATTTCGCATCATAAATAAGAATTACGATTATTCATAGCTCTTAATTATCTATAAATATAATTGCAGCCTCAAAATAAGCCCTATTTTCCACTAAAATTATGTTTATAAGATTTCCAATATATATAACTTGTATAACAGCTCATTTTTAGCCCTAAAAAGCTTAAGTAAAGGATAACGATAATTCTCTCTAAGGAATATATAAATACACTTATCTACCGTCTTTGTCATCCCGTAGGGATCCAGATAATGCTATCCACAATTATTTCCATACTCATTATTTCCCATCCTATGTTTAGATCCTTACAGGATGACAACAGCAGTCAGTTTATCAGAAGTAACGATACCAGGAAAATATCCTGATATAAGCAAATAAGATTAAAGAATGAATCGTAAACCCAGATAGAGCACAAGAAAAATTTAACAACAAAGTAAAGAGTAAGGTTGAGA
>NZ_MAYF01000071.1 GCF_001684955.1 Chryseobacterium contaminans
CTAATGAAGACGCTTTAAATTTCACAAAAGAAAATTCTTTGTTAACAGCATTGGATAATCTGAGAAAAAATGCTAATCTAGCTAATTATCAAATTACAACATATACTTATGATCCTCTGATTGGTGTAACGAGTATTACACCTCCTTCTGGATTAAGAGAATATTATAAATACGACACAACTAATAGGCTAGAGAAAGTTGTGGATATCAACAGTAAGATATTGAAAGAATTTAAATATAGATATGGTACAAATTCACTTGTTATTTATTCTAATGCTGAAAAAAGTCAAATTTTCAAAAGAACAAATTGTACAGGTAATACAGAGGGCGGTTCCTATGATTATATTGTACCTAGTGGAACTTATAAATCTGATGTAAGTCAATTAGCCGCAGATCAAGAAGCATTAGATGACATTGCTATTAATGGGCAAAATATGGCAAATCAAAATGGACCTTGTATGCCTATTGTTTCTTGTAGCTTTACTTTTTCTTCAACCATAGGTAATCCACAATACAGTTATAATGGTACCACAATAACAGATGGTAAAGTAAAATTTTATCTATCGTTCCCACCACTCGGTATTTGGCAAAATTGGTCAGGAGGTATTGATATTGGAAAGGTTGGTCTAGCCTGTGCACCATCAGCCGATCGAGTAATTTTGCATTCGGAAGGGGGCCGTCAGTGGAAAATCTACATTGATACCACGGGAAATTGTAAAGCAACTTTAATTTCAGGAACAGTGGATCCATCTTCACAAAGCCCATTAAATTTTAACTTCCAATATCAAAAATAATATTACCATGAAAAAAATACTCATTCCCATAGGAATACTGCTGTTGGGGCAATGCCTCCAAGCGCAGCTTACCCAGGGAGAAAACTATATCCAATCCAAAACTTACCTGGATTATAATGGAACTACACCTACAAAATCATCAGAAACCGTTCAGTACTTTGATGGCCTGGGCAGGCTAAAGCAGGTTGTTAATGTAAAGGTTTCTCCACAGGGAAAAGATGTCGTCTCCCATAATGAATATGACCAATTCGGAAGGCAAGTAAAAGACTATCTTCCCATTCCTCAGCCAACAAGTCTGAACGGAGCTATAATTCCTAATCCCCTAACTAACACAGCCAATACCCCATATGGATCCGAAAAGATCTATTCCGAGAAAATATTGGAAAAATCTCCCCTGGATAGGATTCAGCAACAAATTCAGGTAGGTAATGATTGGAGTAACAAACCTGTAAAATTTGGATATGATGCCAATATTCCAGGAGAGGTTTACAATTTTGTTACCACGACAATATTCCAAAATGGAGCAACATTATCAACCATTAAAGTATCTGAAAATAATAGTGTGTCTAGCAATGGATATTATAATGCTAATACTTTATATAAAAATACAATAGAAGATGAAGATGGAAATAAAACAATAGAGTTTAGGAACGAGCAAGATCAGACTCTATTGGTCAGAAAAAATGATGGCACTCAAAATATTGATACATATTATGTGTATAATGAATACGATCAGCTGGCATTTGTGATTTCCCCTAAAGCAATGAGACTTTTAATAGATAATGGTCTTGCAGATTCAGAACCTGTTCAGGATCCTATATTAAGTGATCTTTGTTATCAATACAGGTATGACGGAAAAAACCGTCTGGTAGAAAAGAAGCTTCCAGGCAAAGGCTGGGAATATATGGTGTATGATAAAGCAGATAGGCTTGTTTTGACTCAGGATGCTAACTTAAGAGCAACAGGACAATGGTTGTTTACCAAATACGACCAGTTTTCAAGACCCATTTATACAGGGATATTAGACAGCCCACCGGGGCGTATTCAACAGATAGGTGCCGTAGAAGGACATGGAGTAAATATTGAAACAAGAAATACTTCGGGTTGGAATAATAGTGGGATGGATATTTTTTATTCCACAGATAAAGCTTATCCTACTACCAATTTTAAAGTCCTAAGTGTCAATTATTATGATACTTACCCTTCCTATAGTTTTACCCCTCCATTTCCCACTACCATTCAGGGAGCAGATACTTTAACAGAAACATTATCCTCTGAAGGCAGAAGTACCAAAGGCCTTCCAGTGATGAGCCTGGTGAAGAATATTGAAGATGACAACTGGACAAAGAATTACACTTATTACGATGCTAAAGGAAGAGTAATAGGAACTCATTCCATTAATCATTTGGGTGGGTATACCAAAACAGAATCCAGATTGGATTTTGCGGGAGTAGCTCAAAGCGTTATCACCAGGCATAAAAGACTGGCAACAGATACTGAAAGAGTCATCACAGAAAACTTTGAATATGACCACCAGAACAGGCTGCTTGTACACAAACACCAAGTAGATGCAAATCCTGTAGAAATCCTTACCCAGAATAAGTATAATGAGCTTTCCCAGCTTGAATCTAAAAAAGTAGGTGGGATTACTATAGGCTCTTCGCTTCAGCAGATGGATTATAAATACAATATCCGCGGCTGGCTGACTCAGATCAATGATCCTGCTAATTTGAACGGGAAGTTGTTTGGTTATGAAATAAAGTATAACAATCCGTTATATACTACCCAATCATCAGGTAGGTTTAATGGAAATATTGCAGAGATAGACTGGCGAAATTCTTCAGAAGATGTTCTTAAAAGGTACAATTATGAGTATGATTCCCTAAACCGCTTAAAAAATGGTTTCTATTCAGAGCCTCATGTTACTAATCCTGCAAATGGTAATTTTGATGAATATCTTACTTATGATGTGAATGGGAATATCAATACTTTGAAACGAAATGCTATTCCAGTATCAGGTCAAACTTCTGCATTAGTAGATAATCTTGAATATAAATACACAGGAAATCGTTTAAATCAAGTCATAGAATCTGCAATGAATGATACAGGATATGAAGGAGGCAATAATATGATTGATTATGATGCAAATGGAAATATGATTAATATGGTGGATAAAGGAATAAATACGATTGGTTATAATTACCTTAGTTTACCCAATTCTTATTCGATCGAAAACAAAAGCTTTGGACTTACTACGTATATAGGCTTGAATTACCTTTATCGTGCAGATGGAACGAAATTAAGGAAGGTTTATTCAAGCAGGCCAGTGAGAGGTTTAACAAGCTATACCACAACGGATTATTTGGATGGATTTCAATATTCTTATCGAAAAGGAGGAGGAATATGTATAACCTGTCGTACAGAATCTGCTTTTGAAGAGCAAGCTTATGAAAATCTTGGGAAAACTTTTCCAGATCTGGGAGAAACACCTACATGGAAACTTGAGTTTGTGCCTACTTCAGAAGGTTTTTACAGTTTTACAGAAAATCGTTATATTTATCAATATAAAGATCATTTAGGAAATGCAAGGGTAAGTTTTGCAAGGAATAGTGCAGGTGTTCTTGAAGTTACAGATATAAACAATTACTATCCATTTGGATTAAACCATATTTCAGGAATGTTTGGCCTTTCTAATTTTGGAGCATTATATAGTTACAAATACAATGGCAAGGAGCTTCAGGAGACGGGAATGTATGATTATGGTGCAAGGATGTATATGCCGGATCTAGGAAGATGGGGAGTGATTGATCCGCTGGCTGAAAAATATACAAGACATTCACCTTATAACTACGCTGTAAATAATCCAATTAGATTTATTGACCCGGACGGAAGAGCTGTTATAGATGGTGGAGGTAGTATTACCTATACTGAAGAAGATGCACAAAGAGCTTTTTCTCAACTAAAAGATTTAATGTCATCAAAACCTATTGATGATATAACAGTTAAAAGCAACGGAATTGTTTCAAATATTCTTAGAAATGGTAAATCAAATAGATTTTTTGACGAAAGTGGGACTCAATTATTTTTCAATGATTCAGCACAAGATGATAAATATATGTTAAGTCAAGTCTTTAATGTTGGAGACAGATTATATTACCCTATTTCATTTTCAGCTTTAAAGTCTCAAGTAACAAGTGTTTATCATAACAATCAATTAATGCTTATGAATGGCATGGATAGTTGGGGTAGTAAAATCAATTCATATGTTGATTTATTCTTAAATTCATATAACTTTGGCTTTGGGAAAGGCTCAGATTTTACATATAGTTTTTTAGTACCATTTCTACAAAGTAAAAATATTGAAGTTACAAATGAAAATTTAAATGCTAAATTTATTCCAAACGCTTTCTTCAGATTTGGTAACGTAAATATGATTTATAATACTTTTGATGCAGGTAATTTTATGTGGGGAGCATGGACTAAATATATAGGTCTTTCTGCTGAAAAAGCCATGTGGGGAGCAAGAATGAATGAATTTGGTAATGAAAGTTCTAGAGACCAAAATGCTATATGGAGAGGACATCAATATTTCTATAAAGGAACTTACAAAAAATAATATTATGAAAAAGAAAAGCATCTTTTTATTAATAAATTTAATAATCAGTGTATTAGTAAGATACAATCTGTATAGTAGTCAAATTCCTAATTTTGTTTATAATATAATAAACCCTAGGCAATTACAGGGAATTTCTAATATTGTTTTTTATTTAAGTATAGTCCTTCAGATAATACTGGTTATTTCAATTGTAATCAATTATAAAAAAATGAAAATTTATGAATTTATTATCGTAGGATTATCTGTGATATTTTTGATATCTTTTTTTACTTTAATATTCACTATATGATTTCCTCAGCTGATGCGAGCATCATTCTTATATCTTCAATAAAAAACATTGCTAGATCAGTAATGGTCTTTACATGGTTTAGAAAGTCGTTATATTATTCTGATCTTCAATTAGGAGCAAATGCAAATAGTAGGTTTAATTCAAGAAGAAATGGTTATGAGTCTCAATGGGACTCTAAAGATGGCCAAAGATCAATAATATTAGGAGCTACTCATGCTAAACGGGGTGACTATAGATCAATAAAAGCTATAATGTCATATGGAAAAACTCACAAGAATTCTTATTAGTTTATTTTTGTTTCTCATTCTTACGGAATGTAGCCCAACCCCAATTGAGTATAGTAATAAATTTTCCAAACTTGAAAATGAAAATTTCACTTATTTTAAGGGATATTCAATAACATATGGGGAATATTTAATAAGTAATTCTAATGAAAAAAAAGATAATGAAAGAATTTTCGTTAAAAAAGGAATTACTGGAAAAATTAAGAATATCAAAGATATAGATAATAATTCTATTACTAAGTCTGAGACAGAAATTAAATCGTTAGAAAAACTGTTAGATAGATTTGATAAACTAGATGTGTCAAATTTATCTGTTGATGATTTTCAAAATATTCAGTTTGTTTTTTTCTTGGATAAATGTTCATATACATTTTTTCGATTGTCAGATAAAAACAGTTTGAAAGATATGAACAAAACATATTTTGAAAAGTATAAAAAAGATTGGTATTTATATAAGCAGTGTTCTGAATAAATTTCAACCTGCCACACGCAGGATTCGTGTGGCAGGTTTATTTAAAAATATTATCATAAATTTATAATCAATTAGTTATGTGGAATTTTGCTGTATTTATTCCTATATTCAATAGGAGAGAGCCCTGTAATTCTGCGGAAAATATCCCGGAAGGCTTTTACATCAGAATATCCTACCTCGTACATTACTTCATTGATTGTTTTTCTTGAAGTTTCCAATTCCTTTTTGGCAGATTCAATTTTTACCCTTTGCTGGTATTCAATGGGTGTATTGCCGGTTGCTTTTGTAAATCTGCGGTCAAAACTTCTTCTTCCTACAGTAAATTTCCTGGATAGCTCATCAATGGATATTTTTTCAGAGAAATTCTGTTCAATATATTCCTGAGCCTGAACGACCATTTCATCTCCATGCGATTTTTGTCCGTTAAAGATGATGAAATCCGATTGGGTATGACGGTCAATGTCAATTTGAAATATTTTAGAACAATAGATGGCTGTTGGTCTGTCATAATATTTCTCAACTAGATAAAGAAGCAGGTTTAAAAAAGAATATCCGCCGCCATTAGTATAAATGCCCTGTTCATCTGTAATGATTTTTTCCGGCTTTACATTGACCTTTGGAAAAAGGTTTTTAAAGTTTACAACGGCATTCCAGTGAATGGAACAGCTTTTTTTGTCCAATAATCCTGTGGAGGCCAGTAGATAGGCTCCTGTACACATACTTGCCACATCAGCACCTTTCCTGTATTGTGCTGATACCCATGTTACGAGTAGACTGTTTTTACCTTCAATCTTTCTAAAATCGGGAGTAATAGCAGGAATGATGATTAAATCTGTTTTCTTTATAGATTCAATATCTTTTTGCGGCATTACTGCCAGTAAGCCATTCACAAAATCAGATTGTTTGGTAACGCCTGCCAGTTCAATGGTAAATATCTGATCTTTATTATTCAGGCTGTAATATCTGTTGGCTTCCGTAAAAATGTGATATGAACCTATAATACAGGAGAGCGTGTTCGGGCCTGTTTGAACATCAGGAACCAATATTGTCAGATGTTTCATGTTTTCAGCTTTTTTTGATTATGATTGTATTGTAATCATTTGTATTTCATGTAAATATACGAAATGGTGTTGTCCGGATCAACCTCTTGGAATGTCTATATTACACCCTTAAAAGGTCATTTTTTGTCCATACATTTGATATAGGGAAACATATATAGTTTTTCTTCAATAGGAAATAGTATTAATTTAATTAAAGAGATACCTTATGAAACCATTGGATTTTACAACAAGTATTACCGTTGATGCTGCTCCTCAGCAGGTATTTGATGCAGTCAATAATGTACGGGGGTGGTGGTCAGAAAATATTGAAGGTGCTACTGATAAGCTGAACGCAGAGTTTTCTTATCATTATCAGGATGTTCACCGCTGCAAAATAAGAGTCGTAGAAATAGAGCCTGCCAGGAAGGTGGTATGGCATGTTTTGGAGAACTATTTTAAGTTTACAGATGATAAAACAGAGTGGAAAGATACTTCCGTCATCTTTGAAATTATTAGAAAAGAAGACAAAACTGAACTTAAATTTACCCATGAAGGATTGACGCCTGCCTATGAATGTTATCAGGTATGCCATGATGCCTGGACGCATTATATTCAGGATAGTTTGCAATCTCTTATTACAACCGGAAGAGGAAAAGCAACGCCTAAAGAAGAAGCTGGCTCCTCTGAAAACTTAAAAGAGAAAACTTCTGACGGAACTACAAAAAGCATTTATCATAGATTATTGATTCCTGCCCCCGTAGAAAAAGTATATGAAGCGATTACCACTCAGGAAGGACTGGCAGGCTGGTGGACACCGGATACCACTGCCAAGGCAGAAATCGGAAGTATTTTAAGATTCGGTTTTGGTCCTGATTATTTTAAAAAGATGGAAGTAACAGATCTGAAACCTTATAGTCTTGTAAAATGGCGATGTATTCAGGCATTTGAGGACTGGATTGGAACAACATTAACTTTTGAGCTGGCACCTCATCAGAAAGGAACTGTTCTATTGTTTCATCATGATGGCTGGAAATCCTATACCTCAGAGTTTGCCTCATGCAGCTTCGATTGGGCCTTGTTTTTCAGAAGTCTGAAGTTTCTTTGTGAAACCGGGAAAGGATTTCCTTATCCGGAATTCAATAAATAGATGTGAAATAATTAAACTGCCAATTAGGCTTCGGCAGGCATCAAAGATGCCTGCCGGAGCCTTTTTTACTTAAACTTCCAACCTTTTTAAGCCTTTTCAATTCGAAAGAAATGGTATGAGTGGTTATGGAACAGCTTGAAAAGAAATGTCTGGGTTAATGGAGGGGCATCATCAAACGGATATTTAAGTGTTTTTTAATGAGGTATTCCGTTTATGTTTTTAATCTTACTTGGGATCAGATTGTATTTTCTTTTAAAGGCTGTAGAAAAATGTCTCGGATTTTTATAGCCCACCAGTTCAGAGATTTCATTGATATTTAAGTCGCCTTCCAGAAGCATTTTTTTAGCCTGTTCCATCTTACTGTCATTCCAGAAGTTGAAAACGGTAGTTCCGAACAACTCCTTAAACCCTTTTTTTAAAGTAAATTCATTGGTTCCTACCTGGTGAGCAAGATCAATCAGGGAGCAGTTTTGGTCGAGGTTATTGACAATAAAATCTCTTACGGCATAGATTTTTTCTTCATCTTTTTTAAGCAGGGAAGAGGGAGAAGATTTACCTTTGAAAAGCTGTTCTAATTGTAGAAGA
>NZ_MAYF01000072.1 GCF_001684955.1 Chryseobacterium contaminans
GTTGCCGTTAAGTTTTCTCAAACTCAAAAGGAAAAACTACAGGGTGTCCCTACTTTATTGCTTGCCGATTTCCTCAATGAAAAGCAATTTGAAGAATTTGTAAAAGGATTACTCATAGGAACCTACAGCTATCCTTTTGAAAAAAATCACCCTTTCTGGAATCCTAAATTTGAACTCCATTTCGAAAATTTAAGCCAGAAAAAACTAGATCATATCAGTCAAAAAGCTGAAGCTTTAAGCAACGGACAAATTGCCTGCCAGGAATGGATGAATAAACCAGCCAATTTAAAGAGACCAGATACCTTTAGCCTGTATCTTAAAAATATGGCTAAAAAGTATGAATTAAAATACACGGTTTTCAATCGCAAGAAATGCGAGGAATTAGGCCTTGGGGCTTACCTTGCCGTCAATCAGGGAAGTGCTCATGATGCAGCTTTTACCATTTTAGAATATAAGACTACGGCTAAAAATGCCAAAACATTTGGATTGGTTGGAAAATGTGTATTGTTTGATACAGGAGGAATTTCTCTGAAACCCTTTACGAATATGCACTATATGAAATCCGATATGGGTGGGGCAACAGCTGTTTTAGGAACTTTGATCTATGCTGCAGAAATGAAGCTGCCTGTTAATATTGTCGCTGTACTACCTATCACAGATAATGCTATTTCTGAAAAAGCATTGCTTCCAAGTGACGTCATTACCGCCTATAATGGGAAAACCATTGAGGTTATGGATACTGATGCAGAAGGCAGACTGATTCTTGCCGATGGACTTTCTTATCTCGCTAAAAATTACAAAACAGATTTCCTTATTGATTTGGCAACGTTAACGGGAAGCTCAGTAAGAATGTTTGGAGATACCTGTGGCGCCTTGTTTTCCAATAATGAAGAATTGAAAAATCTTTTGATTAAAACAGGAGACCACACCAACCAAAGGCTATGGAATTTACCGTTATGGGATGTTTGGACAGATGATATACAATCTGATGTAGCCGACTTAAAAAACATGTCCCTAAAACCTGTTGGAGACTGTATCATTGCAGCCAAATTCTTAGAGCATTTCATTGAGAATCACCCTAAATGGGCTCATTTGGATATTGCCGGAGTAGCCTTTGGAAATGTAGGATATGCCAAAGAAAAAGCTGCAACCGGTTATGGGGTCCAATTGCTCACGGATTTAATTGAAAATTATCACTAAAAATTAGTTTATTACAAAAATTCTCTGTATACTTGATTAGTGATTCATAAAAGCACATCATATTTTGATTTTTAATATTAATCAAATAATAAAGAATTGCTTTTATTTTTGATAATTCACTAAAACTTAAAAAACATTATATGGAGGAGAAAATTATAGTATGTATTTCGTGCTATTACAAGGGCTATGATTTCATGGACGAAATGAAGAGGCTCGGTAATAAAATCATCTTAGTAACATCAGAAAATCTTAAAGAAAAAAACTGGCCCTGGCATGCCATTGATGAGGTATTTTATATGCCTGAGATCAAACCGTCCGTGTGGAACTTGGAACATTTGATCCAGGGATTTTCCCACCTGATGAAAACCAGAAAAGTAAACGCTGTAGTGGCTCTTGATGACTACGACGTGGAAAAAGCTGCCCTGATCCGGGAGACCTTCCGTATTCCGGGCATGGGACAGACTACCCACCGCTATTTCAGAGATAAACTGGCTATGCGCCAGAAAGCAAAAGATTCCGGCATTAACGTTCCTGAATTCACGGCTGTTTTCAATGATGATACAGTGAATGAGTTTGTAGACAAAGTTCCCGCGCCCTGGGTACTAAAGCCACGCTCAGAAGCTTCTGCATCAGGCATCAAAAAGATCACCACTAAAGAGCAGCTTCATGAGGCATTAAATGTGCTTGGTGAAGAACGTCATCTTTTCCTGCTGGAAAGCTTTAAACCTGGAGATGTCTATCATGTGGACAGTCTTACCTTTAATAAAGAAATTGTATTTACCTCTGCTTCAAAATACCTTGCTCCTCCTATGCAGGTATCCCATGAAGGTGGTGTTTTCAGATCTAAAACTTTAGGAAGATATTCTGAAGAATTCAAAGCATTGGAAGACATTAATTCCAGAGTACTTTCCAACTTCGGACTTCTTAACGGAGCTACCCATACCGAGTTTATCCGTGGAAAAGAAGATGGAAAATGGTATTTCCTGGAAACTTCCTCAAGAGTGGGAGGTGCTCACATTCCTGATTTGGTAGAGGCTTCTAGCGGCATCAATATCTGGAGAGAATGGGCAAAGATTGAAGATGCTCTTCTAAGAAATAAAAATTACACTGTTTCCCCTCCTACAGGATATTATGCAGGGCTTATTGTTGCTCTTATTAAGGATAAAGAACCGGATTACAGCAAATTTGAATGTGAAGAAGCTATAAAGTTTCTTCCTATAGATTATCATGTAGGAATTGTTTACAAATCCAACGATGCATCTGTGATAGAAGAAAAGCTGGACAGCGCGGCAGAAAAGATTAATGCAGAAATGCTTAACATCCTTCCTCCTAAAACCAGCAAACTGAGCAGTTAACTATACCCAATCACTAAAGCAAAAATATAAATGCCTCATATAGAACATACAGATTACTATTCCAACATATTGGGAACAAGTCTTAAAGTAGAAGTGACCGGACATTACGGCCACCCTATCATCATGTTTCCAACCTCACAGGGACAATATACCCAGAACCATGATTTTCATCTTAACGGAAGCATCAACTGGTTCATAGAACAGGGAAAAGTAAAGCTTTATAATATTCAGACCATTGATGCCTGGAGTTTTTATGATGAAAAAATATCCCCGCAGCAGAGAATCAAAAATTATGAACGTTATGTACAGTTTCTGATTCTGGAATTTGTTCCCTATATCCAAAAACTTCATAAAACCCATCGTGTAGCAGTGGCCGGAGCCAGTTTTGGAGGGTATCATGCAGCCAATTTTGCCTTCAGGTTTCCGGATGTGGTGTCTCATCTGTTTTGCCTCTCTGGAGCTTTTAGTATAAGGAATTTTATGGATGGTTACTCCGATGACCTTGTATATTTCAACTGTCCAAGGGAGTTTGTAAGAAATGATGAGGCCTGGAAATACAAACATATGCATATTGTGTTGAGTACTTCAGATCAGGATATCTGCAAAGACAAAAATATTGAAATGGCAGAAATATTAAGGGTAAAAGGCATTGAATTCTGGTATGATGAAAGAAAATGGATCGGTCACGACTGGCCGTTGTGGAGAATGGTTTTCCCAACCTTTATTGGAGCTTATTTCTCTTAGTTATTTACCATTATTTTTAACACAAAAGGCACAAAAGTTTTAACACTTAAGTTATTTGAAGAGACTACTAAATGTTTGAGAAGTACACTTAAGTTTTGAAAATCTTAAATTTTCAATTTTCCCGAATATCACAATTGAAGACGTGATATTCCCCTCCTTCGGAGGGGTGTCAAATCAAAGATTTGACGAGGTGGTCAAAATAAGACAGAAAGTTGTTTATTAAACATTTAAAAAGAAAAATATACACCATTAAAAAACAAAAATTATGACAAAAAAAGTAGGAATTCTATTCGGTATGGAGGACACCTTTCCCTGGGCATTTATAGACAAGGTGAATGAACTGGGCGGCGGAGATATTGTGGCCGAACCTGTTACGATTGATAAACTTGAGCAAGGTGCAGATTATGGATATGCCGTAATCATCGACAGAATTTCGCAGGATGTTCCCTTTTACAGAGCCTATCTGAAAAATGCAGCACTTAACGGTACTTATGTCATCAATAACCCGTTCTGGTGGAGTGCTGATGAAAAGTTTTTCAATAATGCCCTGATGAGCAAGCTCGGAATTCCGTTACCGAAAACAGTGTTGCTTCCCTCTCATGAAAGACCGGACAACACTTCGGAAACTTCATTCAGAAACCTGAAATTCCCGCACGATTGGGAATACATCTTCAACTATGTAGGATTTCCGGCTTATATGAAACCCCATGACGGCGGCGGCTGGAAAAATGTATACAGAGTGGAGAATCCGGATGATCTTTGGAACAAGCTTGGTGAAACAGAACAGCTGGTAATGATGGTTCAGGAAGAAATTATTTTTGATGATTATTACAGGGTGTACTGTCTGGGCAGAAAATATGTCCATATCATGCCTTACGAGCCCAGAAACCCACATCATCTGAGATATGCCACTACCCACCAGACACAGGGCGAAGAACTTGAAAAATTACTAAAAACCATTCATGATTATACCATTACAATGAATGAGGCGTTAGGATATGATTTCAATACTGTAGAATTTGCGGTAAGAGACGGAATTCCTTATGCGATCGATTTCTGTAATCCGGCTCCGGATGCAGACAGAAATTCCGTAGGAGAAGAAAACTTTGCATGGATTATAGAGCATGCTGCTAAACTGGCGATCGAAAAAGCCAAGGAATATGTTCCGGGAAAACCTAATATAACCTGGGGAACCTTTGTGAAAGATTCCATAAAATAATATTGAAAAAGAATAAAAAAACACAAGACAATGCATCATCAGTTTACTATTGGAATCGAAGAAGAATATCAGATCATTGATGTTGAAAGCAGGGATCTGATTTCTCACGTATCAAAAATCATTGAAGGCGGAAAAGCGGTATTGAGTGAAAATTTAAAGCACGAAATGCACGAATCCATGATTGAGATGGAAACCGGAATCTGCCAGAATATTCAGGAAGCCCGTGCAGAATTAACGAATTTAAGAAGACATCTCATCAATACAGCCCATGAGCAGGGGCTTCGTGTCTCTGGTGGTGGAACCCACCCTTTTTCTCATTGGTCAGACAACACGATCACTCAGGGGGAGAGATACATCAAAATCGTTGATGATATGGGCGATGTTGCCCGTGAGAACCTTATTTTCGGACTTCACGTGCATATTGGAATTCCTAACCGTGAAGAAGGCGTAAGAATTCAGAATGTCATGCGCTATTTTCTGCCTCACGTCTATGCTCTGTCCACCAATTCTCCTTTCTGGATTGGAAGGTATACAGGCTTTAAATCTTACAGACAGGAAATTTTTGTCAAGTTTCCGAGAACCGGTATTCCGAGTTACTTCAACTCATTGGCTGAGTTTGACAGTTATGTTGATCTGTTAGTAAAAACAGGAACCATCGACAATGCTAAAAAAATATGGTGGGATTTAAGAGTTCACCCATTCTACCCTACGATTGAGTTCAGGATTTGCGATATGCCATTAAGAATTGATGAAACGGTATGTCTTGCTGCTATTATGCAGAGTTTAGTGGCTAAAATTTATAAACTTCATCAACAAAACCTGAGCTTCAGAAGCTACAGAAGGCTATTGTTGAACGAAAATAAATGGCGCGCTTCCAAAAGCGGTATTGAAGCCCATCTGATTGATTTTGGAAAAGAAGAATCTGTTCCATATCCGCTTTTATTAAAAGAACTTTTAGAGTTTATTGATGATGTGGTAGACGATTTAGGATGCCGAAAAGAAGTAGAATACGCCTGGAAAATTCTTGAAAATGGGACAGGTGCTGATAGACAGCTTCAGATCTTTAAGGAAACCGGCGATCTTACTAAGGTTGTGGATTATATGATCTCAGAAACTGAGTATGGCATCACCCATGGCGAACCCGCTTCATAATATTTTTGGTAACTTTACAAAAAATATGATGTAATGAAAGATATTCGAATTGCTCTGCTGGACATGAACAACAATCATGTCAATCAAGGTTTTAGGAACATTAAGGAAATTTCTGAAACGTTTCAGCAGAACTCTGAAGAAAATGTAATCATCAAGACGTTTGATGTAAGATTTAAAGATGAAATGCCGGATATTGGAGACTTTGATATTTTCATTTCTTCAGGCGGACCAGGAACTCCACACCGTGAAGGTTTTGCGTGGGAAGACCGGTTTGCTCATTTTTTAGATTCCATTTTTGAACATAATCAATACAATGAGGATAAAAAATACCTTTTCCTGATCTGTCATTCGTTCCAACTGGCAAGCATTCACTGGAAATTAGGAAATATCTGTAAAAGAAAATCCTATTCTTTTGGAGTAATGCCGGTACACAAAACCGATGAAGGCAAAGAAGAATTTTTATTCAAAAATCTTCAGAATCCGTTCTATGCAGTAGATTCCAGAGCTTATCAGTTTATTGAGCCGGATCATGACCGTTTTGAGGAATTGGGAATGACGATTATGGCTATTGAAAAGTTCCGTCCACACATCAATCTGGAAAGAGCGGTAATGGCAGTTCGTTTTTCTGATGAGATCTTCGGAACCCAGTTTCATCCGGAAGCAAGTCCTGAGGCATTAATTGAGAATCTTAAAGATGATAAGAACAGAGAAGCTATGATTGAAAACTTCGGAATGGAAAAGTATCTTGAAACGATGGACAGAATAGATGATGAAGACAAAATCATTCTGACCAGGCACCAGATTCTTCCGAGATTTCTTCAGTTCGCAAAAAAAAACATTTTGAAGGAAGTTGAGTCTTTGGCTTAAAAAGCGGGAAGTTGGAAGAGGGAGGCTGGAGGTTACTAACAGTGATTAAACTTCTGGTCAATTTCTGATTTAATTAGACATTAGTAAAATTTTGATCTTATTTTAAAATCCGGCTTCAAAAACTCCCCTCTCCCAGCTTCTGGCTTCCATCTTATACTTATAAAACATCGGGCATTGCTGCTCGATTTTTTTAACATCACAAAAGAAAAAATATGATCCCAAAATATAGAAAACAGTTCAACCAAGAGTTTTCAGATGAAAAATATACTCGGCTTAAAGAAATTTTAAAACAAAAAGGTGGTATAGAACCGGGATTCAGAATTTCAGAAAGCCCAATATTCCTTACCAAAGAATTTGAGAGTAAATTAATTGATGCCAGTGAAAGTATCATCAGCCAAATCAAAGCACTTCCGTCTGAAACCCTTCAGAAAGCTATTCCTGACAACTGCAGGGTTCCCAATGATACAGACCAGCCTCATTTTTTCACCATTGATTTTGGAGTCTGTAAAAATGAAAGCGGAGTTATTGAACCACAACTGATCGAACTTCAGGCTTTTCCATCTTTATACGCCTTCCAAAAGGCTTATGAAGAGACATTTTGCGAAGTATATCCTTTTCTTTCAGAGATCCGCAATCCTATGCCTCATAAAGACTTTAAACAATATTTAAAAGATCTGATTGTGGGTGATGAAAATCCGGAAAACGTGATTCTTCTTGAAATCTTCCCTGAAAAACAGAAAACAGCGATTGATTTTGCTTTAACAGAACAATTATTAGGTATAAAAACAGTGTGTCTTACCAAGGTAAAAAAAGAAGGCAAGAAACTATATTACGAGAATGATGGTCAGCTTGTTGAGATCAAAAGAATCTACAATCGTGTTATATTTGATGAATTAGACAGAATTCCGGATCTTAAAACTGAGTTTGATTTCCGGGAAGAAGCAGATGTAAAATGGATCACCCATCCAAACTTGTTCTTTAAGATTTCTAAATTCCTTTTACCTTTATTAAAACATCAGTTTGTTCCCAAAAGTTATTTCCTTCATGAGTTTCCGGAAGATGAAAACCTTGAAAACTTCGTATTGAAACCCTTGTTTTCATTTGCGGGAAGCGGCGTGAATTTAAACCCAACGAAAGAAATCACTGATGCTATTGAAGATAAAGAGAATTATATTTTGCAGAGAAAGGTAACGTATGAGCCTTTATTTGAAGACATTAATGGCGAATTTTCAAAAGCTGAAATCCGTTTATTATATATCTGGAAAGAAAATGATGAGCGCCCTATTCTTCTGGAAAATCTGGGAAGAATGACGAAAGCGGCAATGGTAAACGTGGATTTTAATAAGAAGGATGCGATCTGGATTGGGAGTTCTAATGCGTTTTTTGGAGAGGGATAGTATTGTATTTTATTAAACCACCCCGTCAAATCTTCGATTTGACACCCCTCCGGAGGAGGGGAATTTTCCCACACATCAAAAGGCAGCCTATCTGAACAGATTTAGGACAAACTAATGAGAATTTGGTAACCAACTTTAAACCTTAAACATTGAACTTTAAATATAAAACTATTGAATTTAAAAACTATTGAAGAACAGCTGTTTCTACCCCTTGGATTAAGCTGTTCAGACATTGAAGAAGACTTAGAATGCAGTGAATAT
>NZ_MAYF01000073.1 GCF_001684955.1 Chryseobacterium contaminans
TTTGAAAATCTAAGGTTTTCATCTTATATGAACTTTTACAAGGTCTCATTTTTTACTTGCTTAAGTGAACTAAAGTGTTTAAAATAAATGCTTTTGTGACTTTTGTGGTTTAAAAATAATGTTTTTATAATATGTAATACATGCCCTTTTATGCTATTAAACAAAAAAATATCAGTCTGGTATTTCATCCGTGAAATAAAATCTCAGATTCTGTTCATTGGAATATTTGCCGTAGCCATTGGACTTTTGGATATGCTGCCATGGTTCCGGAAAATTTCATTACCCTTGAATATTCCTGCACTTTTGGGAACAGCAGTATCATTGCTGCTGGCATTCAGAACCTCTCAGTCTTATGAAAGATGGTGGGAAGCAAGAACCGTTTGGGGAGCCATTGTGAATGATTCCAGAAGCTTCATAAGGTTGGTCATCCAGTTTTTACCTGCTGAAGATCATAAAACCATCAGAGAGTTCGCCGAGAGACAGATCATCTGGACCTATGCTTTGGGAGAATCATTGAGAAAACTACCTTTTTCAGATAAAGTTCAAAACTATTTGAAAGAAAATCAGATCAGTGCTGTCAATGTTCCGAACGCCCTTTTAGATGCTCATTCCAGACAGCTTAAAGAGATAGGAGCTTCAAAACTGACAGATTTTCAACAGATGCAGCTGAATGATATGGTAACCAGGCTTTGTGACAGTATGGGGAAATGTGAAAGATTAAAGAATACGGTATTTCCAAGGTCTTACAGCATTCTGGTTCATACGTTGATCTATGTCTTTGCCATCATATTACCATTTGGATTGGATGATTCTCAACTGGTGATAGAGATTCTCATCACTTTCCTGATTCCGATCGTGTTCATCACCATTGAAAAGACTTCAATCATGATGCAGGACCCTTTTGAAAACAGGCCGGTAGATACTCCAGTGACCTCTCTGGCACAAACCATAGAGATCAATATCAGGCAAATGATCGGAGAACAAAATGTTTCTCCTAAAAAAGAAAACACAACTTATTATGAAATGTAATTAAGCCATTCGCTATGGAAAATACCAAAACACAAATACAAACTCCCTCCGCAGCAAGCAGACATAAAAAGAACTTGCTGATTGTGCTTTGCCTTAGCGGAACTTATCTTATTGCTGAGGTCATAGGCGGAATTGTAACGAACAGTCTTGCATTATTAGCTGATGCAGCGCACATGTTAACCGATGTTGTAGGCTTATTGCTGGCATTTATAGCCATAAAGATAGGAGAGAAAAAAGCAGATCCTTCAAGAACCTACGGATATTACCGTACCGAGATATTAGCAGCAGTTATTAATGCCGTTGTTTTGTTGGGAATCTCAATATATGTATTGTTTGAAGCTTACCAACGGTTTCAGAATCCACCAGAAATACAGAGTAAATCTATGTTGATTGTAGCTGGAATTGGATTGTTGGTGAATGTTGCTGGTATGATGATTCTCAGAAAAGACTCAGAAGGAAGTTTGAATATGAAAGGTGCTTATTTTGAAGTGCTTTCCGATATGCTGACCTCTGTTGGTGTGATGATTGCCGGAGTTATTATGCTGACAACAGGCTGGTATTATGCAGATCCATTGATTTCCACAGCCATCGGATTACTAATATTCCCAAGAACTTGGAGACTGTTAAAAGAAGCTATCAATGTTTTGCTGGAAGGAACCCCGAATGATGTTGACATTCATGAACTCCGTAAATCTCTTGAGCAGATTCCGGGAGTAAAAAATGTTCATGATCTTCATGTATGGTCTCTGACTTCCAGTGTCAATGCAATGAGTGCTCATGTTGTGAAAGACAGTGGTATCTCTCAGAATCAATTATTAAAAGCACTGACCGATACAACGGTTGGAAATTTTAAAATAAGCCATACCACGTTTCAGATTGAAGAAGAAGGATATGAAGAAAATGAAGTACATCTGTAATATTTTAAAGGAATACCAATGAAAAAAGATATAGAAAACAAACTCATCGATAAAAATACCAAACCTACAAGCATGAGGATTCTGGTATATGATTTTTTAAGCTCACAGGAGGCAGCCTTGTCTTTGTCCGAGATAGAAAATCACTTTGAAAATGCAGATCGAATTACGATTTACAGAACTTTAAAAACCTTTGAAGAAAAAGGAATCGTCCATAGTATACAGGAGAATACGACAACAAAATACAAATTGTGTGATGATGACTGTGATGAGAAAACCCATAAAGACTGGCATCTCCATTTCTATTGCAAAATATGCAAGCAAACCACCTGTAAAGAAGATATTTCCTTTCCTGAAAATATACAGACCAATTTCAGAATTGATGAAATAAGGCTTTTTGCTAAAGGAATCTGTGAAAATTGTCTGGAAAGTTTGCAATAGCATTGCATCAGTCTCACCCTTAAATTTGTATAAAAATATCAGTTATGGAAAAATGTTGTAGTACAACCCCGGAAAAAGAAACAAAAGGACATCAACATAATCATTCAGGCGGAGATGGGCATGATCATGACCACGATCACGACGGACATGGTCATTCTCATGATACAGGAGATCAGAGTATCTTTCAAATGTTTCTTCCGGCGATTATTTCCTTTGTTATTTTATTATTAGGAATTGCGTTTGACAATTATATAAAACCTGCATGGTTTGCAGGATGGGTACGATTAGTTTGGTTTCTGGCCGCTTATATCCCTGTAGGATTTCCAGTGCTGAAAGATGCTTATAAAAGTATTATCAAAGGAGATGTATTCTCAGAATTTTTTCTGATGAGTATTGCTACCATCGGAGCTTTTGCCATCGGAGAGTATCCTGAAGGTGTTGCGGTGATGCTGTTTTATGCAGTAGGAGAGGTTTTCCAATCAATGGCAGTAACCAGAGCCAAAGGAAATATCAAAGCTTTACTGGATCAGAGACCTGATGAGGTTACGATTATGGATAGTAATCAGCCTAAAACCATCAAAGCAAAAGAAGCAAAAGTGGGCGATGTCATTCAGCTGAAACCAGGTGAAAAACTGGCATTAGATGGAGAACTGTTGTCTGATTCAGCATCATTCAATACAGCAGCTTTAACCGGTGAAAGTAAGCCGGATACCAAAAATAAAGGTGAAGTGGTATTGGCAGGGATGATCAATATGAACAGTATTGCCCTGGTAAAGATAACTACAGCTTATGAAGACAGTAAATTAAGCAAAATATTAGAACTGGTTCAGAACGCTACTGCTCAGAAAGCGCCTACTGAATTATTCATCAGAAAATTTGCAAAAGTATACACTCCGATTGTTGTATTTCTGGCCATAGGAATTACTCTTTTACCTTATTTCTTTGTGAGTGACTACCAGTTCAGAGATTGGTTGTACAGAGCATTGATCTTCCTTGTGATCTCATGCCCTTGTGCTTTGGTGATCTCTATTCCATTAGGATACTTCGGAGGAATTGGGGCAGCCAGTCGAAACGGAATTTTATTCAAAGGAAGCAATTTCCTGGACAGCATTGCAGAGATTCAGAATGTAGTGATGGATAAAACCGGAACCATGACAGAAGGAGTCTTCAAAGTTCAGGAAGTAAGCATTAACCCTGACTTTAATAAAGACGAAATCATGCAGCTGGTTAATCTGCTGGAAAGTAAAAGTACACACCCTGTAGCCACGGCAATTCATAATTATGCTGGAGACATCAATTATTCCATTCCAATGGAGAATGTAGAAGAAATTGCCGGCCATGGATTAAAGGCTACTGTCAATGGAAAAGAGCTTCTGGTAGGGAACTTCAAATTAATGGATAAATTCAATATCAGTTATGACATCAACCATGCTAATATTGTGTACACGGTTATTGCAGTAGCGTATGATAAGAAGTTTGCAGGTTATATCACCATTGCAGACAGTATTAAAGCAGATGCCAAAGAAACTGTTGATAACCTTCATAAAATGGGTGTAAAAGCTACTATGTTAAGTGGAGATAAAGGGACTGTTGTGAAATATGTAGCCGATCAGTTGGGTATTGATAATGCATTCGGAGATCTGCTGCCGGAAGATAAAGTGAATAAAGTAAAAGAAATCAAAGCCAAAAACCAGACGGTAGCTTTCGTAGGAGACGGAGTGAATGACGCTCCGGTAGTGGCTTTAAGTGATGTAGGAATTGCAATGGGAGGCTTAGGAAGTGATGCCACCATTGAGACCGCAGATGTGGTGATCCAGGATGATAAACCAAGTAAGATTCCTATGGCGATTAATATCGGTAAGCAGACGAAAAAGATTGTTTGGCAGAATATTATCCTTGCTTTCGCTGTAAAAGCTGTAGTTCTTGTATTAGGTGCAGGTGGTTTGGCAACCATGTGGGAAGCAGTATTTGCAGATGTGGGAGTAGCTTTACTGGCAATTTTAAATGCAGTGAGAATTCAGAGAATGAAATTTTAGAAACTCAGAAAACATACGGCTATATTATATTAACGAAGGCTCTGCTGGTAACAGCGGAGTCTTTTTGTTGGAAAACGCAAAGTTTGTCCATGTACCGATGTAGTCTGTATAAAAAATCATTCGTGGATTGGTGGCAAAAAAAAAGCGGTATTCAATTTTATCGCAGATAAAATCCTTGCATCTTAAAAACATGATCTTTTAAAAACTCTTATCGCCCTTGCGTATTCCAACGAAAAAGCCCTGCCGAAAAACAACAGAGCTTAACAAGATTAAACTTTTATAAAGAACTAAATTTTTTGTTTTGACAAGGCAAAGAAATCAAAATCCTCTTTTCCTATGCTGAACTGATGCTCTCCAACCTTTGAAAAACCATTTTTATCATAAAACTGTAATGCCCTCTCATTAGAGTTCAGAACAGATAGCCAGATATATTGCTGATCAGAATTTTCAAAAGAAGTCATCAGTTCATCCATCAATGCTTTTCCTGCTTTTTTATCTAAAAACTCTTTAAGTATATAGATCTTTTGCAGTTGAGAAACAGCAGAAGAATCAATAAACTCAGTGGGAGAATGTACTTTCAGTTTCGCATATCCAATAGGAAGTTCGTTCCAGAATGCGATCCAGAATTTATTGTTAGGATTCTGAATACTGTTTCTGATTTTAGCAACGTTGAAGGTCCGTTCAAAATAATCAAACAAATCCTGTGGATCCCGGAAATGTTCTGAAAAAGTTTCGGTGAAAGTTATTCTGCCCAGCAATGCAAT
The DNA here is from genome assembly GCF_001684955.1 of Chryseobacterium contaminans. Taxonomy (GTDB): domain Bacteria; phylum Bacteroidota; class Bacteroidia; order Flavobacteriales; family Weeksellaceae; genus Chryseobacterium; species Chryseobacterium contaminans. The sequence goes on from NZ_MAYF01000073.1 coordinate 5,185, forward strand.
ATGTTGTGCATCTTCTGGAGTTGCAGTTCTGATCTGAATCATACGATAAAATTCTGAAGCTTTATGATCAAAGTTCGTTATAAAATGATCATGATAACAGATACAGTTTTATTAATTTTATAGGGTACAGGTTTTAAGGATAAATAGCTCACGCAGATTTTGCTGATTTCGCAGATCGTAGTCTTATTAAAATATCATTAATGACATTCATCATAAATAGAACAGAAAACAATTTTGAAGTGGTATATTTGTAACACAGAACTGAAGAATTGAGATTATTTATTTCCATATTTATCATTTTTACAGTTGCAGTACGTCCTGTTCTGCCATTGATCAACTATGCGGTAAATTATGATTATATAGTGAAAAACCTATGTGAAAACAGGGAAATCCCTCTGTCTACCTGTAAAGGCAAATGCTATGTAAAAAAAGAACTCGCAAAAACTGAAAAGCAATCCAATAGTTCACAGACGATAAAGATTGCCGGACTGGATGTTTTTCTTTCTCATGAGATTCTTTCTTTTTCAGATAAAAAAGATACTGAATTACAGGATGCAACTCCGGATTCATATTATTTTGATTCCCATTCTTCAGACTATTTTTCCAGGATATTCCATCCTCCTTTAGTTTAATATTTTATATTGAACTAATATTTTAGTTTTAGCTAAAAATCATTTAAACAATTCATTACGGATTAACCTAAAAAGCTTTGTTAATTGGAGTTTATATAATTTCAACTGATTATTAGGTTATGGTGATGAGCTGTTTAGCCCCATAATTGTATTCAATACTATTAATTTCAATTGATTATTAAATGAAATCTCAATTTATTTTGATGGCGCTGCTGTCAATTACCCTGTTTTCCTGTGCAAAAGAGCCGCAGGTAAAACATGCAAGTCATATGGATTCTTCCGGAGAAAATATAAAAAATGTTCAGGTAGTGAATGAAGAAGATCCTATCTGTCACATGAAAACGGCAGGTTCTTTAAAAGATACAGCAGTATACAAAGCTAAGGTATATGGCTTCTGTAGTTCGTATTGTAAAGATGAATTCAAGAAAAATCCTGAAAATTATGCCCAAAAATAATCAGAAAAATAACAAGAGCAAGATCATTATTCCCATTGCAGTTTTTGCTTTACTGTTCTTAGGAATAGGAGTTGGAATGAGTTATTTTAAAAAGAATCTTTACACGGTGATGAAGGTTCCAGACTTTGAACTGACAGATCAGAACGGTAAAAAAATTACCAATAAAGACATGTTGGGAAAAGTGTATCTGGTAGAATTTTTCTTTAGCAAATGCCCTACCATCTGCCCGGTGATGAATACCAATATGAAAGCAATTCAAAACCAGATCAACAGTCCTGATTTTGGAATTGTTTCCATCAGTATTGATCCTGAAAACGATACCCCGGAAGCATTGAAGGAACATGCTCAAAGAATAGGAGCAAAATCTCCCAATTGGCATTTTCTGACAGGTGACAGAACTTATATCGGTAAGCTTGCAGATCAGTTTAATATTTATGTAGGTGACAAGGAAGATGAGGCGGAAAGTCTTAATCACAGCGGAATGATAGCTCTGGTAGATGAAAAAGGAAATATCCGTTGCAGGTACAACAAAGAAAATATGCCAATCCTTTATTATTCTGGATTGAATTACGAAGATCCGGAAGGAAAAGTACCGAAGCTAAACGGGAAATATCATCCGGACAGAGAGATCCTGATTGAGGATATTAAGAAGTTATTGAATTAGGAGGGAAGAAAGGAAGCTGGAAGTACTGGTCATTAAGTGGTGCGTAGTCGTTTTTTAATTTCAATTACTTCCATCTTCCAGCCTCAGGCTTCCATCCTTTAACAGAATATTGTTTAACCATATAACAAAACATTATGAAGATTATGAAAATAGCTGCTTTAGGAGCAGTATTCGCGGCCCAGTTTACACTGGCACAATTTAAGCAGACTCCTTTACCTTATGCTTATAATGCATTGGAAGGATCAATTGATGCACAAACCATGGAAATCCATTATTCAAAGCATGGTGCAGCGTATGCGGCCAACTTGAATAAGGCGATTGCAGGAACTCCACAGGAAAAAGAAACTTTGATTAAAATTCTTTCCGAGACTTCAAAATTAAGCCCTGCAGTAAGAAATAATGCCGGTGGGCACTATAACCACGAGCTTTTCTGGACAATCCTTACTCCGGAGAAGAATACCCAGCCTTCTGCAAAATTAGCAAAGGCTATTACTGAAACTTTTGGAAGCATGGATGCTTTCAAAGAAAAGATGAGTAAAGCAGGTGCAGACCGTTTCGGATCAGGTTGGGCTTGGCTTTCTGTGGATAAGAATGGTAAACTTTTCGTTTCTTCTACGCCTAACCAGGATAATCCATTGATGGATATTGTAGAAGAAAAAGGAACTCCTATCCTGGGAATTGATGTTTGGGAGCATGCCTATTATCTGAAATACCAGAACAAAAGAGCTGATTACCTTTCTGCAATCTGGAATGTGCTGAACTGGAAAGAAGTCAGCAAAAGATATGATGAAGCTTTAAGCAAGAAATAATTCATGAAATTAATTTACAGCATACTTTTTATTGGTTATATGGTGTTCAGACCTCTGATGCCACTGGCTGAGTATGCTGTAAATTATAATTATATCGTTAATACACTCTGTGTTAACAAAAGTAAACCGGAGCTTCACTGTAATGGAAAATGTTATTTGAGCAAAGAGGTGGCAAAAACCAATGTTGATGCAGAATCTACTCCTTTCAATAAAGCAAAGAATTTAGGGCAGAAAATTCTTGATATGTATACCCTGCCTGAAATTACAGAGGTCGTTCACCAAGAAAAAACTATAGTTTCCAATACCAATTTCATCTACGAAACAGCTTATTCTTTTCTGTTTCTGAAACACATTTTCAAACCACCGGTTTTTTAGTATTCTCCTATAGAAAATTAACCACAAAAGTTTATTTAAGATACCTATATCAA
>NZ_MAYF01000074.1 GCF_001684955.1 Chryseobacterium contaminans
AAAGATAATAAGCTGGTTCAGCATAGTTGTACATTTTGGCATGCAGTAGAAAAAAAAAAAATATAATATACCTACTGTTATTAAAAATACTGCAGATGTTTGGAACCTGTTATTAGAGAAAGAACTTCCGGTTTTATTTTTGGATAAATTACCTGCTGATAAACTTAATTTAAAATTCAGTATGCAGCAAAATGAAATGTTTATTTTGGGATTATCCCAAGAGGAATTTGATGAAGCCATAAAAAATAATGATAAATCTTTATTGAGTAAACATTTGTATTTGGTTTGGAGTATTTCTAATAATGATTATTATTTCAGGCATCATTTGGAAACAAAGAATACGGAATTGAAAAATATCCCGACAGCAAAAGATTCCAAAAGATATTTTAGATTTAAAAGCGTTGGCGCATTAGTTGGAACTAATCCAATAAAAGTAAGATTGAATCATTTAGGAGAAATTACCAAAATAGGAGAATAATAATTATGGTCACCCGCTCAATCTACATCGGCAATCCGGCTCATCTAAAACTTAAAGATGAACAAATGTATATTTTGGAACCTTCCACTAAAGAAATGAAAGGTAAAGTTCCGGTGGAAGATTTGGGATTACTGATGTTGGATCACTTCCAAATTACTATTTCACATCAGTTAATTCAGAAAATGATGGGAAATAATGTAGTAGTGGTGAGTTGTGACGGCCATCATTTACCCCATGGAATTATGCTTCCGCTTTATGGGCATACAGAACATTCCGACCGGATTAAAGATCAATTAGAAGCCAGTGAACCCCTCAAAAAACAACTTTGGAAACAGACTGTTGAATGTAAAATTGAAAACCAAATAGGGGTTCTAAAACGCCTGGGAAACTATTATGAACCGATGATTGATTACCATAATAATGTAAAAAGTGGTGATATCACCAATATGGAAGGTATTGCGGCACAACATTATTGGAAATATCTTATTAGTCTGGATTTTCTGAGACAGCGTTTTGGAGATTCACCCAATCAATTTTTCAATTTTGGGTATTCGGTTCTCAGAAGCATTGTTGCTAGAGCGATTGTAGAGACGGGGTTGCTTCCTGTTCTAGGAATTTTTCATAAAAATAAATATAATCCTTACTGTCTGGCAGATGATCTCATGGAACCTTATCGCCCTTTTATTGATTTATTAGTAATGCAATGGCTGGCACTCAATTCGGAAACGGAAGAATTAACTAAAGAATTTAAAGCTTTTATTTTACAGATTGCAACTAAAGATGTGAAAATAGATAATAAAACCAGACCATTGTTGGTTGCTGTAAAAACAACAGTTACATCACTGTATAAATGTTATACAGGAGAAAAACGATTGATCTCTTATCCTGAATTGATATGAATGCCGAAAGGTTTAATGCTTACCGAATTATGTGGGTTTTAGTATTATATGATTTACCAACGGAGACTAAAGCCAATATGAAAGATGCTAACCGCTTTCGTAAATTTTTGCTTGATGATGGCTTTACCTTATTTCAGTTTTCAATGTATGTAAGACATTGTCCAAGTCGTGAAAATGCTGAAGTCCATATTAAAAGAGTAAAGTTTATGCTTCCTAAAGCAGGAAAAGTTGCTATTATGTGTATCACTGACAAGCAGTTCGGAGATATTGAAATATTCTTTGCTAGAAATAAAGAAGAACCCCCTCCAACTTTTCAACAGCTTGAATTATTTTAAATTTAAAATCCTAAAAACAAAAACAATCTACTGATTTTCAGTGGATTGTTTTTTGAGGCTGTGACTAATCACGAAGATAATAATTTTTGAAAGCAATTCACAACATACGGATATGTACGATCATGCTAACTGGTGCTGTGACTAATCACGAAGATAATAATTTTTGAAAGCAATTCACAACACCGTTCGTGATTATGGATTTGCGCCCGTTGCTGTGACTAATCACGAAGATAATAATTTTTGAAAGCAATTCACAACTCAGGCTACTCATTTGTTAATTTTTATCAAGCTGTGACTAATCACGAAGATAATAATTTTTGAAAGCAATTCACAACTGGAGTTTACGGTGGCTATATCAACACTACGCTGTGACTAATCACGAAGATAATAATTTTTGAAAGCAATTCACAACGCATTTAACGATGAAAAGTTAACGCAGCTTGCTGTGACTAATCACGAAGATAATAATTTTTGAAAGCAATTCACAACGAAGACATGCGAGTAAAGCGTAGAGTATTAGCTGTGACTAATCACGAAGATAATAATTTTTGAAAGCAATTCACAACATTCACCAGTACAGCAGATGATAAGAGCAAGCTGTGACTAATCACGAAGATAATAATTTTTGAAAGCAATTCACAACTACACGCGCATAATGCAAAGGCGCTTTAGTGCTGTGACTAATCACGAAGATAATAATTTTTGAAAGCAATTCACAACTCATGGATATAAGAGGTAATATAAATAGGAGCTGTGACTAATCACGAAGATAATAATTTTTGAAAGCAATTCACAACTCATGGATATAAGAGGTAATATAAATAGGAGCTGTGACTAATCACGAAGATAATAATTTTTGAAAGCAATTCACAACGGTGACGCTGAGCCTACGCCTCCTACAATAGCTGTGACTAATCACGAAGATAATAATTTTTGAAAGCAATTCACAACCCACTTTGATGAAATTTGTTATAGGCTTTCGCTGTGACTAATCACGAAGATAATAATTTTTGAAAGCAATTCACAACCTTTAATCCTACGTTCTGTATTGATACCTTGCTGTGACTGATCACGAAGATAATAATTTTTGAAAGCAATTCACAACTGGCACGGTAACAATAGCGGTCAGAATACTGTTGTGACTGATCACGAAGATAATAATTTTTGAAAGCAATTCACAACCATAAACGATACGCCAACTGGAAAGCCTATGCTGTGACTAATCACGAAGATAATAATTTTTGAAAGCAATTCACAACTACTGTTTTAACTGGAGTTAGAGATGGATCGCTGTGACTAATCACTAAGATAATAAATTTTGAACGCACTTCATAACCTGCAACATATTACTCTCTAATAGCATAGTTGTGATTAATCACTAAGATAATAAATTTTAAATGCACTTATATTCCCCTTCCCATGTTACAATTCCTAACATCGGTAGCAAAATTTACATTTCTTGATGTATGTTAAGGTGACTCCCGCAAGGTTTTTCTATTTTTGTACCCGAAAACAATAAACTTTTTAAACAGTTCAATAATATGAAAAAAATTAGCGTAATCGCATTAGTAGCAGTAGGATTGATGGCAGCATCATGTACCAATAAAGAAAAAACAGAGACGTCAGTAGCTACTGAGCAGGCCGTTGCTGAAAGCAAAGGAGAAGTATTGGCAGTAGATACTGCAGCTTCTGTAGTAAACTGGAAAGCTTTCCACAAAGGAGGTTTTGCTCCACGTTGGGGAACTCTTAATGTAAAATCAGGAGATTTAAGCATTGAAGGTGGACAGGTAGTAGCCGGAAACTTCAATATTGATATGACTTCTATTAAAGTTGATCCTGCATCAGTAACTGAAAAAGATAAAAAACCGGCAGATCTTGAAGCCCACCTTAAAAACCCTGATTTCTTCGATGTAGAGAAAAACCCTGCTTCAGAATTCAAAATTACAAGTGTAGCTGATCTGAAAGAAGCACCAAAAGATGCAGTGGCAGGAGCTAACAAAACAGTAAGCGGAAACCTTACATTAATGGGAAAAACAATGAACGTAACTTTCCCGGCTAAAGTGGATGTAGCAGACAATACAGCAGCGATTCAGGCTAAATTCACAGTAAACAGAACAGACTGGGGAATCAAATTCGGAACTTCTGAAGCAGATCCTGCAGAATGGATGATCAGCAAAGACATTGAAATTGCTATCGATGTAAAAGCTAAAAAATAAGTGAATCAACTTTTTAATAATATTGAGCTGTCTTATCCAAGGCAGCTCTTTTTTATGGAATAGGATATTATTGGGTGTATTGATCCATTTTGAGGCTTTTAACCTTTTTTAGGAATTTATAACATTACTGCGGCATTATTTTTTCTTTTCATTAAAAATAACACCCAAAATCATAATATCATGTCAAAAAAAATCGCAATTCTCGCCACAAACGGCTTTGAAGAAAGTGAACTTCAATCACCAAAAGAGTATTTGGAACAGCAGGGATGGACGGCTCATATTGTAAGTCCTGAAGCAGGAACCATCAGATCATGGGCTGAAAAAGACTGGGGAAAAGACTATCGTGTTGATAAAACACTGGATGAAGTGACCGCTTCTGAATATGATGCTTTAGTGTTGCCCGGTGGTGTTATCAACCCGGATCAGCTAAGAACAAACGGGCAGGCGCTGTCATTTGTAAGAGACTTTTTTATACAGAATAAACCGGTTGCGGCAATTTGCCACGGGCCACAGGTATTAATCAATGCTAAGGTGGTTAATGGAAGAAATATGACCTCCGTAAAATCCATCAGTAAAGATCTCATTAATGCCGGAGCCCATTGGGAAGATAAAGAAGTAGTGGTTGATAATGGCCTTGTTACAAGCAGAACACCAAAAGATCTTCCTGCTTTTAATGCTAAAATGGTAGAAGAATTTAAAGAAGGAAAACATGCAGGACAAGCTTTGTAGCCTGTATGTAAGCTATAAAAAGCCCGGAATTATAAGATTCCGGGCTTTTATAAGATGAAATGTTTTAAAAACGGATTAATTAAAAATCCATGAATCCTGAATACGTACACAATACTCGCTTCCCAGATACAGAGGGTTACCATGTTTCTCAGACCAGAACCCGTCCAGGATGTCCCGGCTCAGACAGCGGTATACTGCAACACCCTTATAGATTTTTTGGTCATCACCTTCATAGTTGAAGTTAAGCACCAAAATATGGTCTTTATAGAATCCCGTACCGTTCTGGATATGCTCACCAATGATCCATCGGGCAATAATGCGGACGTTTTCATCAACCGATAAAATTAGCGTACCATGATAAGACATCTGGCTGGATGCTTCCTGATTGCTTCCTTTAATAGAATAAGTTCCTGCTAGATCATGTACTGTCATCAATTCATTTTTACGGGTGGCAAATTTATAAAATCTTATTCTGAAAAGTATCATGAACAGGGGGAGAATACCAGATATTGATCTTATAGCTTTTTCATATATCAATTAAGTTTTATTTTTGCAGCAAATTAATTGAAGTATGATTCCTTTTCTGTTGATCGCCAACCTCATTACCTTTGGAGTTTTCGGATTTGATAAGCTGCAGGCCAAAAGACAGCAGTGGCGGATTTCCGAGAATGCTCTTTTAGGGCTTTCATTAATAGGCATTATAGGCGCAGCTTCAGGAATGGTCATCTTTAATCATAAAGTATCCAAAAAATCTTTCCTGGTGAAATTTTTCATTGTGGTTTTAATTGATGTTGTACTACTATACCGCTTGATCAGGCATTAATATACGCCTCTCTTGAGGTGTCCTTTTATTGCACAGGAGCTTCCAGTAATTGTAATATTGTGGATACTATTTGTGGCGATCCGTCTGTAAAAGATCCATGCGGTTCACCTTTATGTTTATAGTTAATCACAGTGTTTTTTAAACACTCTTTTTTTATGCCCCTGTAAACGTGTATTTTAAACAGAATGTTAATTATTTATCCAATAAAATTGTTTTTCAGTAAAAATCACTATTTTTGCACTCGTAAAAATCCTATATGCAAAACATTAGAAATATTGCGATTATCGCACACGTTGACCACGGGAAGACGACCTTGGTTGACAAAATCATCCACGCAACCAACATTTTCAGAGAAAATCAGGAGAGTGGAGAATTAATTATGGATAACAATGATCTTGAAAGAGAAAGAGGGATCACCATCTTATCCAAGAATATTTCTGTTACTTATAAAGACACTAAAATTAACGTAATTGATACTCCTGGTCACGCGGATTTCGGTGGTGAAGTAGAGAGAGTATTAAAAATGGCTGACGGGGTGATCCTGTTGGTGGATGCGTTCGAAGGACCAATGCCACAGACAAGATTCGTACTTCAGAAAGCCTTGGAATTAGGATTGAGACCATTAGTGGTTATCAATAAAGTAGATAAACCAAACTGCCGTCCGGACGAAGTTCACGATCAGGTATTTGATTTATTCTTCAACCTTGAAGCTACCGAAGAGCAATTAGACTTCCCAACATTCTATGGTTCTTCTAAGCAAGGTTGGTTCAACACTTCATTAGAACAGACTGAAGATATTTTACCATTATTAGATGGTATTCTACAATATGTTCCTGCTCCAACTGTTACAGAAGGTAACCTTCAGATGCAGATTACTTCCCTTGATTACTCTTCTTTCTTAGGAAGAATTGCGATCGGAAAAGTAACAAGAGGAGAGATCAAGGAATCTCAATGGATCGGTCTGGCACAGGCTGACGGAAAAGTGTTGAAAGGTAAAGTAAAAGAACTTTACGTTTTCGAAGGATTAGGAAAGAAAAAAGTAACTGAAGTACAGGCCGGGGATATCTGTGCTGTAGTAGGTTTTGATGCTTTCCAGATCGGTGACTCTTTCGTAGATCTTGAAAATCCGGAACCATTGGAAAGAACAGCTATTGATGAGCCTACTCTGAATATGACGTTCTCTATCAACAACTCACCTTTCTTCGGAAAAGACGGTAAATATGTTACCTCTAACCACCTTAAAGAAAGATTAACTAAAGAATTAGAGAAAAACTTAGCATTAAGAGTTCAGCAGACTGACGATGCCAATACATTCCTTGTATTCGGTAGAGGTATTCTTCACTTATCAGTTTTAATTGAAACAATGAGAAGAGAAGGATATGAAATGACAATCGGTCAGCCACAGGTTATCCTGAGAGAAATTGACGGAGTTAGCTGTGAACCTTACGAATCTTTAGTAGTTGACGTTCCTGAAGAGTATGCATCAAGAGTTATCGACCTGGCAACTCAGAGAAAAGGTGACCTTCACATTATGGAAACCAAAGGAGAAATGCAACATATGGAATTCGAAATTCCTTCAAGAGGTCTGATCGGATTGCGTTCTCAAATGTTAACAGCTACAGCAGGGGAAGCGATTATGGCTCACCGTTTCACAGAATACAAGCCTTTCAAAGGAGCTATTCCTGGAAGAAACAATGGGGTATTGATCAGCAAAACTACAGGTCCTGCTACTGAATATTCAATCAATAAACTACAGGATAGAGGTAAGTTCTTCGTTGATCCGGGTGAGGAAATCTACACAGGGATGATCATTGGAGAACAAAACAAACCAGGAGACCTTGTAGTAAACATCGTAGAAGCAAAACAGTTGAACAACATGCGTGCAGCTGGAAAAGATAAAGATACAGGTGTTGCTCCGAAAATTTTATTCTCCCTTGAAGAATGTATGGAATACATCCAGGCTGACGAAGCTATTGAGGTAACTCCAAACTTCATCAGAATGAGAAAGAAAATCCTTTCAGAAGAAGAAAGAAAAAGAGTTGAAAGATCAGCGAAAGCTTAACAAATCCTGATTTACAATCAATATCATATAGAAAAGCCTCGAATTTTTCGAGGCTTTTTTTCTAAAGAATCGGAAAAATTGTTTATTTTTTCAAAAGAATATCCGAAATATCAAAATATAATTTAAAGTAGTTTTACGGTTATGAAAATGAGTAAACTAAAACTTATCGTTTTATTGGGAGTTCTTGCGTCTTACAGTACTTCATGTTCCACTCAGAACAATGTTACGAAGACTCCTCCTGCTAAAAATACAACAAAACCTAATACCAGCAATAATACAACCCAACCTAAGCCTCCTGTAGCAGTAAAACCTACCACAGGAACTCAAACGGAAGAAACGTTCAGAACCACTCTTCCTGAGATTAAACGAGAATTCCGCGGCGCATGGATTGCCAGTGTTGCCAATATCAACTGGCCTTCAAAAAATAATCTAACCGTAGAGCAACAGAAAGCAGAAGCCATCAGTATGCTGGATATGCTGAAAGAGA
>NZ_MAYF01000075.1 GCF_001684955.1 Chryseobacterium contaminans
GGAAGACAGCAAAGCAACCTGTCCCATCGGAGGCACAGACTGTATTTCCATCATTAAATCCGGACAAATGGGCGAACCTTCCAAAAAAAATCTTCAGAACGCGGATAGTGAATTACAGTCGCATGTGAATCCTGTGATGGATATGAAGAATTATGAGAAAAAACCAGAAAATAAGTCTGAGAAATAATGGGATCGAGAGGAATAATAAGTGTAAAGACAGAAGCATCGAAGTCTTATACAGTAGTAGAAAGAAATGATTATCATTATGTAGAAATTACAAGCCTTAGCACAGGAGTAACTGTGTTTGTTGATGAAACATGTCTTGATACAGGTACAGTGGATACTAAATCAACAATACAGAAGACAAAATGGATTGTAATTGAAGAAGTAGTGTGGCAGGAATTATTATCAGACCATAGGAAAGAAACAAAAAGAGAATCCTGGGGAGATTCTGTTTTTTTTGAAAAGATAAAGAAACATACTTGGGGACAGTTTGCTGGAGGTAAAGTAAATATTAAAGTATCAGGTTTATCCTCACCCTATACACCTGGGGCATCTCTTACAGAGGGAAATATTTATCTTGTTATTCCTTATACTCATTATCCTGAGTTCAGATATAAGGGGCAGGTTATAAAACTAGTTTATCTTACAGAACCCTATGTAAGATATGTTTATATTGATCCTCCTACAGCACAGGATGCTGATATTCCTGTTGGATATGATAATAAACTCCATTTATATGGAATGAAAGCTGATATCAATATTAGTACTCATCTTCTTCCTGACTTCAGAAAAATCGGAAAAGCACCTGTAGATAAGAATATTTGTAATATTATTGGTACTGTCTTTTTTGTAAATGATGCCGGTGAAGAAATTACAGTAGGAGAATTCAATAGCAAGATTGATGGTGTGGAGGGTAATTATAATAATTATCAGCAAATAAAACTACTGGTAGATCCTGCCTGGAGGGAAGTGGAAGGAGTGCATCAAAAAAATCATCAGCCTCAAAAGTATTTTGTCAAGATTATGGCAACCGCCATGAATCTGTCTCTTAATCTTAATTCAGATCCTAAAAAACCATATGACTTTACTGAAAATATAAAAAATATATTTCATCCTAAAAGTTATAATACGAATAAGGATTTTACAAAATGGTATAAATTTGATGGAGATCAGGAAGACTGGGTAGAATTGCCTATGCAGCCCCATATTGAAGTTAGATGGGATACAATGGAAATGATTTATAAGCAATTAGAGATTGAAAAGAATAATCAGATCCAATATATTGGGGATATTCCTTACGCAAAAAAAGAATTCGATCCTTGTGGGTATAGCTCAATTACCATTACAGAAGAATTTGATTCTAGTGATAAAAAGGAGCTAGATGAAAAGTTGGCTAAAGCAGGAAAGGATGAGAAAAAGAAAAAACAGATAAATGATGATTTTTCGAATAAGAAAAGACAGCCAGTCATTATATTTGATGAAGACGCTTCTGTAATAGACCATACAGACAGGTATTTTGATATTACAACAGGTGAGAAGGCAAAAACGATTTCCATTAAGTTGGGAAAACTCCAAAATCAGAATGTATATTGCAGTGGGTTACTGCTGAATTCAGGAGAGAAGCATGATATTAAAACCAATGTTTTTCAGGTTGAAAAAGCAGTGTATTCTGCTGTGAGAGATAGCAAGGGTAATTATACCAAAGAAGAAGATAAAACCCATAAAGAGCAACTGGGAAAAGCCAAAACTCCTGTAACCAAAGAAAACGGAACAGACTATGATGTGATTAAGAATCCTGACAATTCAAAAATTAAGCAGGTGAACACTGTTGTGAACTGGCAGGAGGGAAAAGATTATAACTTCAAGGGAGAAGATGAGCTTGAACTGAACCTTAAATATAAATACAATAAAATATTAACCATTTCCAATAATGAGCTTAATCCTAATGTGATAGGGAATCTCTTTGAGGAAGCCTGGCTTTTCAATTATCTATTGCTGAATGTAGACAGACATAAACAGGCTTATTATGTTCCTGTAAGTACGTGCAGATATGTCAATCAGATTGCTAAGATCAATGTACTGCCGGATATAAAATGGACGCTATTATTCAAATTTAATTTTAAAGAAGAAGATTGGAAAAAGTTTGAAGATGTACATAGCTACCAGGTAGGAGCATTTTTGATTGTTGGTTCTGAGACTACCCAGACCACTACTCCAAGAGGAACTACTACTACAAGTAGAAGCGCTATGGCTGCAGGCGTTTCTATCAGTAGAGAAACCACAAGGCAACCTGTTCAACGGGAAGGAGGAATAAAAAGATTGCTGGAACTTCTGAAAAGAATAGAAGTAAGTTTGAATGCAGAATGGCAGGACGAAACTGGGAAAAAACAGAAAAAAGATGTAATAGAAGGTTTTTTTACCCCTATCTATGGCTTCTTTAAAAAGTTGACGGATATCACCAAAATGATGAGTGCTATTACCGAAGGTGAGTCTAATGAAGAAGATCGAGAAAAAAAGAAATTACTAGAAGAAGAACTTAAAAAAGTTGCAGGTAAACGTGATGCAAAAGAAGTAGTAGGAGGAATTTATGATATTTTGACAGCTAAGACAGTGGAAAGTAAGATGATTTATCCTTCAATTGGTTTAGCTGTATCATGGTACTATGGAGATGCCTACAAAAAAGATGCACCAGAATACAATGGTAGAAAAGCTTTAGAGTATAATTTACAACTTAAAGCTAATCCTATTGTTGGGTATGGGCTTACACTTGATTTCTTAGAGATGCTAGCTAAAAAGCATCCCATTGCCTATATTATTATAAAAGTAGTACAGGTGGGAATGTATTTAGCAGGAAAGAATAATAAAATTAATGTTACATTAGCAATTAATGGAACGTTAAATATCGAAGGAAATATGCGTTATAATACCCTTACAGGTAGCTCTTTCAGTAATCATCATTCCGCTAAGAAAGAAAAAATGGCGAGTCTGACTGGAGAGATTGAAGCTATTTTAGAAGGATCTATAGATGTAAGATTAAATAAATACCAGATTATCACAGAGTTTAATGCATCTGGTGCATTCAAACTAGGAGTAAAAACTAAGATTATTCCTGGAGCACATTTGGCAACAGATACGGAAGGAATGTTTTATGAAACAGACCTTGATTATGAAGGAGTCACTTTTTATTTAAAAGCTGAAGGTAAGGCTGAGTTTTTATTCTTCGGAATGAAAATTTTTGAATGGGAAGACAGTTATGAACCTGAACCATGGACTGTAGGAAAGGGATATATAGCTTCAGAAAAGCATTATTTAATACCATAAAAATTATGAAAAATAAACCAATTTATAAAATTTTACTATTAACAAGTCTTGTTGGATTCACTCTACAATCATGCGCGCAAGATAAAAAAAGCCAAAAAATAGACATTAGTCAAATGGAAAAAGATATTATACAAAAAGAGTTTGGACATAGCTATCGATTAAAATACGAACATAGTAATTGTTCGTATGAAATTCTAATCAATGATGTACCATTAATCACTTTTTATGGATTAGGAGAGCGTTCTACCACAGCTTATATTAATCAATACATGTTAAAACCGGGTAAACAGGAAATCACAATACGCATGTATCCTAAAAAAACAGACGATACAAAATTTAACGAAACCCTTGATTCTACTTCTTTTGTCAAGTTAAAATTGGATAAAATTAAAATGGGAAGTCAGGAATGGGAATTTTCGAAGGAAGGAAAAGCAAGAGATTGGGAAGAGGTATTGGTTTACCAAACACCCAAACTTGAGAAGGATGCTCCTTTTGCGGAGTTTAAAATTCCTTTTGAGGCGTCAAAACAAGAATTAACTTGGGAGATAAAAGGTTGGAGCGAAAGCCAAGCTTTGGTGAATAATGAAGCTCTGAAAAAAGAAGTGTTTGATTTCTATAAAAATTTTCAACAAGTTATTGAAAATCAAGATAAAAATGCTTATATGAATTTACTAGCTCATTCTATTTTTGAAGAAGCATCAGCTGATTCATGGGAAAGTAAGGCATTTATAAAAGATGCAATGGAAGAATTAGCAAATAAACCAATTTCCAAACAAAAGTTTTTATTTCCTATCAATGAAAATACTGCTGCGCTAAAATTCTATGGGAATGGAAGAGTGGTAACGTTGGTAAGCAAAGATCCTCGTTCATTTGGGTATTCACCATTAGTAGCAAAAGGAGAAAAAAGTAATTTTCCTATCGCTTATACCTTCTATCTGCATAAGCCAAAAGGAAGCAACAAACTAGAAATTATTAGGTAAATAAAATAATTTTGAAACAGCTTTTAAATATCGGAATCAAAATAATAGGAATTATATGTTTAATTGCTACAATCATCATCGCTATAATTGCATATACTCATAAGATAGAGATTTTGCCTACTTATTTGGCTATTATTTTTTGTGGAATTTTATTTGAAAGTTATAGAATTTCAAAAGGAAGCAAATCAATCTTGTATGTTTTATTATGCGCTTATTTTATTAGTTTAGTTGTTTTCTTTCCTAATGTAGGAAAAGGTGTTTATCATTTTGAAGAAAGAATTAAACGATTACCATATGTTTTATGTTTTTCCTATTTAATAATTTTAATAGCTTCTCATAAAAAAATAATAATCCCCAGACTAACCGAAGGAGTAACCTTACTTCTTTCGGTTTCTTTTATATATTGGTTATCAGGTAAGCAATTGCTGAATTTTGAAACTTGGGACTCATCCATAATAACAATAGTTACTTTATTATTTTCATTAATTTCCGTTATTAATGGATTGTTTTTGGTGAAACTTTCTAAATTAAATCGGTTAATATTAAGTATTTGGAGTACAATAGTAGTATTTGTAATAGGTGTAGATAATTTGATGGATTTGATGGGGTATGTTAGTTTTGATGATCATAATGGTTTTTCTGATACATTTAAAATTGCTATTCAATATTTTCTTTTTGGAATGAGTAGTATTTACTTAGCTCAAAACTTTTTTTTATTATTGCTTCTAGTACCATCAAAAGAAGATAAAGACGATATTTTGTTTTACGAAAACATCAGAGATCATTACGGTCGGTATTCTGAAAGTCAAGTAAAAAGATTTTTTTCCATTTTTTGCATTCTATATTGTTTCGTACTCTTTTATCTAAACCAGAAAATGAAAATTTTACCAGTAAATACCATTATTTGGATAGTTACATTTACATTTCCGGTTATATTAAATATAATGATAAAGATTAACGATAAAATAAGAAAAAGTAAGTCTATTGATTTCTGATGAAATTAAAATGTATTCAACCATGAAAAATAACAGTTTCTGGGTAAGCTTTTTCTCCCTTGTATTAATGCTTTTATTCCTTGGTTTCGGGGGAAAAGGACTTTATTACAGCTTAGAAAAATTTTATAAGCATACCAGTTTGGTGTTGAATGGTGTAAAAACAGAAGGACATATTACAAGCTATACAGAAAGCAAGAGAAGAATAAATATACAAGGTTCTATTCATCCATTATTAGCTATTATGATGCTTCCAACAGATCTTATGTCCATAGGTTGTTCTTTTGGGCAGCCAATATTCGTTGCTATAAAAAAAATTGTGAAGAAAATCTTTAATTTTTAGCCATGATAAAGTTATTCTTTTTAATCATATTATTTTTTAGTTCAATCAGTATTTATGCTCAACATAAATCAATAGAATATCAAAAAGAAGGAGTATTATTTAAATTAAAATATGAGCATACTGACTGTTCATATGAAATTTTGGTAAATGATATGCCGGTGATTACTTATTTTGGATTAGGGGAACGATCAGGGTTAACAGTAGATCTTAATCAGTATATTCTGAGACCTGGAAAGCAAGATATAACTATAAGAATGTTTCCTTCAAAAAAAGAAGAAAATACTTTTGCGGCCTCTCTTACCAAAAACTCTTTTGTGAAGATCGAAGTATCAAAAAATAAGCAACCGATGTCTATGCTTGACCAGCTTAATGCAACAATATAAATGGGAGCAGTTATCATATCAAACATCAGCCTTAGAAAAAGAAACTCCTTATGCTGAATATAAAACATCATTTGAAGTTGATCCAAAAGATATAAATTTGAAAATCATAGGATGGAGTGAAAGCCAGGATCTTAAAAACGATTCCAATATAAGAAAAGAGGTTGATGCTTTTTATGAAGATTTTAAAAGAACTTTGGAAACAGGAAGTCAATCTAAGTATCTTGCAATGCTGAAAAATAGTATTCACGAAGAGGCTGCTTACCGTTGCAAAGTTTCAGGGTCTGGCCTTTTCAAGACTGGAATCATTTACCACGGAGAAAGGAGATCTGATGTTAATGGCTGCCACTGGGAAAATTGATCCCGAAAAAGTTCAGAATATAATAGATTATTTAACAAAAACGTATCAGGAACCTACTGTTGAAACAAAAAAGTCTTTCTTATTTACAACATATCATTATACCTGGATTTTGGATGATAGGTTAATTCAGATTGTTACCGGTAAAAAACTTGAAGAACAAAACCTGAACCATATCATAAGCGAAAAAGATAAAAAACAAATTCAGGAAATAGAAAAGGATAATTTAGCTGAAACACATTTATATATTTGCAGTAAAACCTATGTAGATCAATTAAAAGGAAAATTGATTTCCGGGAATTGGTCAGACTTTAAATAAGATATTTATCTTGAAATTATCAGAAAATAAAAAGATCAGAACCATTGGTTCTTTTGCTCCGGTTTTTAAATATGTCGGAATTATTTTTACATGGGTTAGCTTGATGAACAATACAGATCTGCAAAACTTTCTTACCGTTTTTGAAAAAAAGATTGGGTTTGAAATATTTCTGTTATCAGCAAGCTTTTTTCTGATAGGGCTTGGACAGAACACTAAAACGAAAAAAGATCCTGCAAATGATAGAGTATACATTATATTGTTTTCCTTATTTACTATAGGATCTGTAATCGCAGTTTGGTATAATATTCAATTACTAATTTCTGTCCTTATTATTATGTTGACTCATTTGATAGGTTTTATAAGCCAGTCGGGCGAATATGGATCTTCTGCCAATGATATATTTATAAGTGGAAGAGGTTCTATTTTTTGTTTTGTATGGGCCGTTATCTACGGAATTCCTGTAGGATTGCTCTTAAAACATTTCAATGTATGGGAAAATACTGTAATTTTAGGAACTGTGGTGATCGGATATTATTCAGTGTTGCTGTTATTTGAAATCAGATTTTGGTTCAAATCAAGATCATAAAACGTAATAATTACCCTATGTTTGATAAATGTTATGCAGAAGACCATTTTTTAATCCTTGAAAATCCATTCCTTAAAGAAAAAATCGCCTTTAATTCCATTGATGATATCGTGATTTCAAGTCAGTTTCCATCCAGAAAATATTCCTTATATATGTTTTTTTCACAACCTGTACAATATGAAGAGAAGAAAGGTTGGTGGAATAAAATTATCTGTGCTGTCATTAATAACAACAATAATCCCTATCAGATAAAGAGATCCTATTATGATAATGAGATTGAACCTTTGCTTGCGCTGATAATAAAAGGTTTACCGGAAGCTGAGCCTCTCAATCTGAAAGACAGTTTATTCTGGAGAACAGATGATGGCTCAAATGTTTTTTCGAAAATGAAGGTGATGTACAGCAGAGAAAAACTTTTGCTAGCCGATATTTTCAGAAAACATGGGTTGATGAGAGGATAATGGCTTATATGATATTCTTAATCATGTAAAACAATCAATGATGAGATCAAATATAAAAGTAAATACATGAAAATAAAATATACACTTGTATGAAAAGAAATGATGCGGCAAATCAATACAGGATAGAAAAAAAAGAGGATAATCGTTTAATCGTTATTCTTGCTGCTATATTTGCAATTTTATT
>NZ_MAYF01000076.1 GCF_001684955.1 Chryseobacterium contaminans
TATATCGGGTATTGCATTTTACACATCGGTAAATTAACCAGATATCTATATTCTTTTTTTGGGCATTCAGCCTGAATTTATCACTGCAGTAAAACCTATTGCTGTCACAATGGTTACATTTCTTTTTTAAAAGGGGTGTGTTCCGGGCATTTACTACCCATGTATACTCTATACTCATTATAATTGGTGCTTAATAATATTCTTTAGTAATTTTTTCACCTATTATTCAAGCATTACAAGAGCCTGTACAAAATATATTGAATAGAAATACACTCTCCTATTCCTCTTTACACAACAAAATTTTCAAAAGCAGAAATAGCAGATACAGTTGCCTCATTGGCAATGCAATAAAATAATAGGGTTATATGAAAACCTGTTCGGATAGAGTTATCCAAACGAAAGAATAATTAGCCTATGGTTTACGAAGGCTAATATTAAGCTATAACAGGTTTAAGAGTTGTTCTCAAAACAAATTGTTTACTTGGTTGGGATAAAATTAGTGCTTTTTTTGGAGTTAAAACACAAATAACATAATTTTTATAAAGTAAATCCTGTCTCAAAGTGAATATGGAGACATTAATAGTCTTTTACAAATACTGAATATAAAAAAAGAGGTCTTCAATCTGAAGACCTCTGAGCGGGAAAATAAGAGAAACCACACTCTACAAACCTAGGTTTGATATTTCAAAAAATTCTGAGCTTAAAAATTTTGAAACTTTTCCCGCTATACTTTTCATTCATTAATACCCTGCATTCTGCGTTAAATTAGGATTTGCAGTAATATCTGCGGAAGGAATAGGAAAAATATTATATTTTGAATCCACTGCTTTTCCATCTTTGGTATTTCCTTTCCAGCTCCATAGATAGTCACCAGAAGTGAATTTGTTGAAACGAATCAGGTCGGTTCTTCTGATTAATTCCCAGGAAAGTTCTCTTGACCTTTCATCCAGAATAAAGTTCAGATTCAAATCCGAAGAAGAGATCATCCCGGTTCCATTAGTATAAGCTCTGTTTCGGATTACATTGATATAATTAAGTGAAGATGAAGTATTTCCTATTCTGAAATAGGCTTCAGCAGCCGTTAAATAGGCTTCCGAGAGACGAAACATCGGAAAATCCGTATCTACATACGCAGCATCAGAACCTGCTTTTCCGGTTTTGTCTACGTTTCTCCATTTTGTAAAGGCATATCCGTCCTGGAAAGTTCCCGGAAGGGCTGCAATTTCTTTTTTATGACCTACATTAAAGATCAGCGCTCTGGTGTCATTTTTTGTAAATGCATTAGGGTCTGCTGTATTAAAATTCTGATCCACAGCCTGAAATCTATTTACAAATTCCGGACGAAGACGGATATTCCCCCAGCCTCCTGAAATTCCCATATTCAGGTAATTCAGCATAGTACCTCCTGTTTGTGCCAATACATAAAAGGTTGTTCCACCATACGTTTTGGATTTTATCCCATCCATATTTAAAGACCATATAATTTCAGGTGATGTATTGTTATCTGCCAGGAAATTATAAAGGTATTTTGGAGATAAACTGTAATGACTTTGAATTACTTTTTCAGCATATTCTGCTGCTTTACTCCATTGAGGTGCTTTTGTATATACTTCTGCATTCAGATATAATCTTGACAATAAAAAGTCTGCGGCTGTTTTATCCACCCTTCCATACTCATTGCTTGCCGGAAGAATGGTTTCAATCTCCTTTAATTCTTTTTCTATATAAGCATATAAATCATTAGGCATGATCTGCTTAGGTAAAAACTGAGGATCCAGCTTGTCTGCATCGGTTACAAACGGAACTTTTCCAAAAGTATCTAATAGCACCCAATAGGAATAAGCTCTTAAAAAACGGGCTTCTCCTCTGAAATAAGCTACTTCCTGTTTAAATTTAGGATCAGTATGCCCTCTTTGTTGTAGCTTATCTTCTGTAGTCTGTCTCAGAAACTCGTTGGTATATCCGATAATCTGGTACAATCTGGCATAATAACCATTCAGAATTGCGGTATTGGAGTCCCAGCTATTGGTTGCCATCTGCCTTAAACCATTGGTTTGTGATCCCATAATAGCTTCATCGGTTGTTAGCACCTGAACGTAGAACGCTAACCGGATAAATGAGCTGTACCCTTCATCAAAATTACCCATATCAGGATCTCCTGTAGGTCCTTGCTGCCCGCTAAGACATAAAGCAGCATAACATTTGGCCAGTACTCCTTTATAATTGTCAGGATTGGAGTATACCTGATCTGTGGTCACAATATTCGGATCAATGGGTTCTGTGTCAAGATCTCCAATACATGAACTTACTATGAAAAGTAAAAATATAAGCGGTAATATATATAAACGTCTCATTATCGAATTATTTAAAGTTAACATTTAGCCCAAAAAGGAAGGAACGGGGCCTGGAATACATATTATTATCAATACCCAAATACACTTCAGGGTCCAGACCGCTGTATTTTGTAATCACAAAAGCATTCTGAACAGAAAAACTTACTCCCAGGTCAAACTTATCACTGATGTTCTTAAAAGTACGTCCCAACGTCATATTATCCATTCTGAAGAATGATGCATTTTCTAAGAAGAAATCAGAGTAAAGCTGTAGATTTTCAAATCCCTGTTCCGCGGTATAGCTCAAAATATTGGAATAGGTTCCGTTTCCTGAATACGTTTTTGTTTTATAATCCTTGGATTTAATATTGTTATACACATAATTTCCAAAGTTGGCATGTCCGTTGAATCCAAAATACCAGTCTTTATAGCTTAGCTTAGAAGAAATTCCAAGGTAAGATTTTGGCATTGGACTTTTATCTTTTACCAGTCCGCCTTTATATTTTCCTTCAATAGGTTTTCCGTTAGCATCATATTCCTGTTCATAGAGATAAAAAGTATAAGGGGAAAAGCCCACAGAATGAATCTGGATGGTTCCTGCCGTAGACCCTGAAACATTTCCGATATTCACTCCGTAATTTGGACTGTCTACAAGTGTTAACTTTGTAATTTTTGACGAATTGAAGGTAAGGTTTACATCCAGATTCCACTGCCAGTCTCCTTTTTTAACAGGAATGGTATTCAGCGTAAGCTCCAATCCTTTGTTTTCCATAGAACCGATGTTCGTGAAGATCATGTTGGTAAGATTGGAACCTGCTGCTACGGAAATTTTATTCAGCAGATCGTCGGTAGTTCTTTTATATACTTCTACAGATCCTGAAATTCTGTTCTTCAGGATTCCGAAATCTAATCCAAGATTGTAAGTAGATGTGGTTTCCCATTTTAGATTGGGATCATATCCGTTAGGACGGATTGTTTTATAATACTGATTCCCAAACTGATATAAAGCATTAGCATCGCTGTAGGTATATGTCTGCATCCATTCATAATCTCCACCTATATCCTGCTGTCCTGTTTTACCATAGCTTACTCTTAATTTCAGATCGGAAAAGAAATGATTGTCTTTCAAAAATTCTTCTTCTTTGATCTTCCAAGCAAAAGCTGCGGATGGAAACAGCCCCCAACGGTTATCCTTAGCAAAACGGGAGGAAGCATCATTTCTAAGAGTCGCTGTAATAAGATAGCGATCATTGAAACTGTAATTTAAACGTCCATAAAATGATAAAAGAATGTATTCAGATTTTGGAAAAGCAGTTTTATAGATCTTGTTTCCCGTAATATTGGTTTGGTAATCGTTATAGCTTTTCCAAAACCTTTGCCAGGAGTATCCACCCATTACATCAAACTTATGTTTTCCCAATGTCTTGGAATAATTGGCATAAGCATCAAACTGTAGGTTGCTTTTCTTCTGGGTGTAGCTTTCCATCAGTCCCTGTCCGTCATTCCCGATGGAAGTCCAGGCTAATGGTGCGTTGTCCGGAACAAAGATATCTCCCTGACTTTTCAGAATGTCAAAGCCTGTATTAAGGTTTAATTTCAGGTCTTCAAAACCATGAACTTTGTAATCAAGCTGTATGTTTCCGATATGCCGGATTACTTTTGACTGATCTTTTCTCAGGTCTAGTACAGATACAGGATTTGCCCCAGCTTGGGTAATGGGTCTTCCGGAAGCATCTGTCCAGATGAAATATCCAAGTCCATATGGAGTGGAATGGTCAAAAACCGGACGCGTAGGATCAAATGATACTGCTCCGCTGGCCGGGTTAGAAATAAAGTCGTTGTTTTCTATACTTGGTTTATAGTTAAGATTTACATTTAGATGTTTATCAAAAAAAGAAGGATTCAAAGCTAAGCTCAGATTCATCCTTTCATAAGCATTCTTTTTGATAATTCCTTCCTGATTGGTGTACCCCAATGATAGACGATACGGAATATCTTTTACCGAGCCTGTCATGCTGAAATTCTGATCGTTGCTCACAGCAGTACGGTATATTTCTTCCTGCCAATTGGTATCAAAACTTCCCAAACCATTAATTACTGCGGAGTTCCCCACATATTGTTTTTTTATAAAATTCCTGTACTCATCTCCGCTCAGCACATCCAGTATTTTTGGATTATAACTCACTTTGGTATTGGATGAATACTGGTAACGTGTTTTCTTGCTTCCTTTTTTGGTAGTAATAATAATTACTCCATTGGATGCCCTTGAACCATAAATTGCGGTAGAAGACGCATCTTTCAGAACAGTATAGCTTTCTATATCATTAGGATTAATCATTCCCAGGATATTGCCTGATCCTGACGTGGAAGAATTATCAATAGCAATCCCATCAATAACAATTAGCGGATCATTACTTGCTGACAATGAAGATCCCCCTCTGATCCTGATGGCAGAACCGGCTCCTGGTGCTCCTCCGGGAGAAATGATATTAACACCAGCGGCTTTTCCCGTTAATGCATCCTGAGCAGAAACCGGGTTTCCATTATTCTCACTATCCATCTTTACTGTAGTAAGAGATCCGGTAGCGTCGGATTTTTTTACTTTTCCGTAACCGATCACGACCACTTCATCAATCTTATTCTCTTTTACAGATACAGTATCTTTGGCCATGGAAATAGCCCTCCCCGGAACAATTGCTTTTATTGAAGTTTTTCTCAGCATCACAGTATTGTTCCTGATCTCATATTCTACAGGATAATTGCTTTTGAGATATTTTAAGGAAGCATCCAGTGATGAATAGTTAATCCCACTCTCGTCCACCAGAAGGTCTTTAAAATCTGAACTGGAGTAGAAAAACGGCACTTTGGAAGATTTGCTCAGCTTATCAAAAACCTTAGTAATAGATACCCGTTTTTGTTTTGCCTGTGTGGCCGGAAGCTGCTGTCCGGTTTGGCCATTAGCCGCTGGAAGTCCCATCGCAACCAGAAGTATCACGGAAATTATTGTTTTTTTCATAAATTTGGGAATAACTTTATTAAACTTTAGCGAGTTAAATAGTTAATCGGCATCAATAACCCTCATTATTGGTGCTTTTTTATTTCTATTTCAGTTGAATCTCCTTATCGGATTTCTTTTCTGTTTTAAGGTTAAACGGATAACAGACGGCTGATAAAACCTCGTTCAGGTTTCCGGAGAAAGAACCTTTGATTCTCTTTTCTCCATATTCCTTTGGATATTCTATCTTAATATTGTACACCTGTTCCAGCTCTGACACGATATTTTTAAACGTTTCATCCTCAAATGAAAAATCCCTTTTCGCATCAGCAGCATAATAGAAATGGGCAGGCTTCTCCATATTTTTATTCCAGGACTGGTTAGGCAGCAGATAGGTGATCTTTCCCTGATGATCTACCTTTACTTTTCCCTCAAAAAGTTCTACCTTTTCCTTTCCACTGGTCTGGTCTAAGAAAAATTTAGTTCCCAACACCTGCACCGTAAAATCTTTTGCATTGATTCTGAATGGTCTCGTTTTATCTTTTGCAATATCGAAGGTGGCTTTACCTGTGAAGGTAATTTTTCTGTCTGCTTTCCCAAAATCGGAAGACAATACAAGCATACTGTGGGGTTCCAGAACAATATGACTTCCATCCGGAAGATTAATTTGTTTTGTAAAATCTGAACTGGCATACGTCTGAACTCTAACCTTGTCTATGACAGAATCAGGTTCAGATGGCCTGTAAAGAAACAGACCAATTCCCACGACTGCGGCCGCAGAAGCTGCCCAAAAGATCTTTTTCAGGTTTCTTCCGGTCTTTATCCTGCGTTCAATCCCAGCTTTGATTCTTGCATCAGTAAGCTGATCCATCTGCTGGTTTTCTTTATAGGTTTCTTCCCAGTTTTTTTTGAAATCGTCGTCTTCCATGTTGTTCATATTGAGTATTACGCAGAAATATTAAATCGTCAACCTTTTTTTGAAAAAATTTTTAAAATTTATACATTTCTATGTTTTTACCGGAAGCAGAATCCTTTCAACACTTTTTCTTTGGGAGATTTTTTGATTCTGCTCCACATCATTTAGAATGACAATTTTTTTGAATTCAGCAAAAAAAGTAAACATCTTAATGAGTACCAACAATATTCTCTAAGTAAGGTTTAACCTCTGACCATTTATAGTATGGGAAACTCTCTGTATGAACCGGAATATGTACTTCATTTTCATTATGAAGAAATTTAACCAGAATATCATTCTTTTTATTTTTATAGAAGATCAATTGAAGATTGGCTGCCATTGGAGCGGCCTGGAACGTATTCCATACTTTATAGACTTCACCAGGTTTGATTTCTTCTTTATTCATCCCTTCAATATTCAGAAGGGCCAGTAATGGAGTAATATTCCCGTCATGTCCGAATCTTAAAGAAGCACCGTTTTTGTTGTTTTTGATATAATCTTCAGCTTCCTCCAGTATATTTTTCACCAATGGAATAGAATTGTTCTTTACCAATCCTTTACTCAATGGAGATGGTCCGTCATTCACGTAAGTCTGGTAATTGATGGCCTGATAAATATTAAACAGCTCTTCTTTTGTAAATAAATCGTAGAAAGAAATATCTGTTTCAAGGTTCTGCATATCGCTGGCAATCCAGTAAAAAGCTTCAATAACTCTTTCCGGATTGATGTTTTTGTAGATATACTCATCATTATTGAACAGGTTTTTGATAAATCTGTCCGACTTCATATTCTCTGCCCTGAACTTTCTCTTTTCTTCCTGCCAGAAGCTATCTGCTGCACGAAAGTCAATAGATTCTTTGGTATGATGATTAAGATATTTCATGTATTTATCCGAAGATTCCATACTTACCTGAAGTTTGGGATTATTGGCTACCAGCTCGTTAGTAAAGTTAGCCATGCTCAGAATGCATCTTGGCACCACTGTTGATTTTGCAGTGACTACAGCATTTTTTTCAAAAACTTTTGGGTTATTCCTAAACATCCTTTGTGAAATCTGCCTGTGTTGCAATGCTCCCAGTTCAGTAAGATCTCCATTATGACCTTCAGCCTGTATCCATATTTTTTTCAATCTTTCCAACGCAGATTTTCCTTGTTCAGTTAAAGCATTATTGTCTGCTGCTTTTTTCAATACATCCATCACTCCTGAAAAATCTTTATCATTAATAAGCCATCTTGAACCGTGTCTTCCGTAATGACTGATATAGAAAGATTCATATCCCGAAGGTACAGCTGTCTGTTTATTAGAAGGTGTTGGATAGGCATAATATACTCCACCGGTAGTTTTAATGTCTGAAAAAATTTCTTCTTTCGTTGTCTGGGCGTGAGTAGATAAAAATGCTGATATAAATACGAGCAGCAATGTTGTCTTTTTCATAGTAAACTCTTTTTTAGTCGATTGAAATTCAGCTTCAGCAAACGAAACCGAAAGTATTATATTGTATAGAAAAGATTCTCTCCCAATATTTTTTCTTTTCCATACGCTTCACTATTACTATTACGCAGCATTAATGAAATCGTCAACCCTGAAAAAAGCTTTTTATGA
>NZ_MAYF01000077.1 GCF_001684955.1 Chryseobacterium contaminans
TTGAAATATTCCATACTCCAGGCTTCTGCAGTAGGAACTTCTGTTTCCAAAGTAGCAATACCGCTTTCTATGCCTTGTCTGAAGATTTCCAATACCCTTGCTTCATCATTGGGTTGCATTTCTCGTAATTCGTAATTCATGGGATTAATGATATTTTCTTTTGTATTTTCTTTTTATTCTTGAGTAATGGGTTTGCTTGCTCTTTTCATCTTCAGAGACTACACTTATATTTCCATCCACTTCTAAAACGGACATCTTTACATTTTTTATATTTTCAACACCATGTTCTCTTATTGCTTCCTCCAATTCATCCTGAGTAATTTTCACCCGATTCAAAGCTGCCTGGTCTGCAACACCATCTCTTATCAGAACCACCGGTTCATCTTCCATAAAATCTTCAAAAGAACGACTGGAAAACATAAGTCTTTTTAAAATAAAATTAGCCACAAATAAAACCAAAGCTGCTACCAGACCTCCCTGTAATGAAGTATCCTGCCCTACCATTGCATTCTGAACGGCATTTGAGATTAACAACAGTAGAACAACATCTCCTGCATTAAGCTGGGAAAGCTGGTTTTTACCAAATAAACGGATAGCGATTACCATAAAAAGGTATACGCAAAGGGAACGAACTGCAACATTGAGAATAGGATCCATCATTTTTTTATCTATTCAAATGTATTGATTTTTTGGTATTGGTGGGAAAGGTATTTCTTTTGTTGAAAGATGTTGCATTTATCTCTCTGATTAACAATATTATATTTTACAAACAGAATTTTATTACTCTTCCTGCCAATATTCTAAATCTGTTGGCTTTTGAAGAGGGATTCTTCCTTCCCATTTCGGTACTACAAATCCTTTAGGAAGAGTGTATTTTGGTGACATCAGTTTTTTCTGTTCATCATTAAACCTTCCTAAACGAAAACGCATCACCTCATCTTGTTTTTGCTTGTTTACAAAATAGATAACTCCCTCAACAAAATCTCTTCCTGTATCTTTAGGAATAGTCACAATCATTCGATCATAATGCCCTTTTTCAAATGTTGCCTGAAGGTTTTGTGGTAAAACTACACTTCCTTCAAACCATCGGGATTCTTTATCATAAGAATGCCAGATCAAATCCATTTGCACAGGGAGTTTCAGCAAATGTGATGGATTAGGATTTTTAGGATAGCCGATAAAACGATTGGACCATTTTAAAAAGTAAGGTGTAGAGTCTAGAAAATAGACACTTCCATCTTTTGAATAATAAATGATTGAATATTTATAATCTTCTTCACTGCTAAAACCCAGATCGTATTTATATTGCTTATCTCCTTTTTCCCAAACTGAATAGGGAATACCATGAAAATAACGAAATATATTAGCAATTTTAAATCCTTCGGATACCTTTTCATGTTCTTCAACATATTTCTTATAGCTCTTATCATTTTCTTTCCATATTCCCATATTATTTGCCTTAAAACGAATAACCTCAGTACCTGCCCCCCCTCTTTTCATCCAAACTGTTACATTTCCTCCTGGCGCAAAACCTGTAACTATTTGACTGTAAGCCAATTTTTCACCATAAGAGTCTACTATTTTATTTTTAAACAAGCTGAGCATTTTTTCTCTTGGTAATTTATGACCAACTTTATATTGAATTCCATCTGCATCACAAATCCAACTTACAGATATACTATCCGGAACGGATTTGTAAATATCACCACCTGTATAACCACCACTTGTCATTCCCCAACCAGGTTCTATTCCCCCAGCAGAAGCCCCAGCAATACTTTTTCCTTTATAAAAATATTCTACAAAGGGGCCTGATGCCCCATAATATATGGGCGCAGAAATTCCTGCATTCCACTCAAATTTATCCTTAGGCTCACAGCTTATTATTAACAATAAGTTGGGTAAGAATAATACTATTTTCTTTATTTTTTTCATTATGGAAAACGTTATTCTTCCTGCCAATATTCTAACTCTGTTGGCTTCTGAAGAGGAATTCTGCCTTCCCATTTCGGTACTACAAATCCTTTAGGAAGAGTGTTCAGTTTTTTCTGTTCATCATTAAACCTTCCTAAACGAAAACGCATCACCTCATCTTGTTTTTGCTTGTTTACAAAATAGATAACTCCTTCAACAAAATCTCCTCCTGTATAACCGCCACTTGTCATTCCCCAACCAGGATTTATCCCTACATTGGCAGATGTACCCGCTACTCCCTTTCCTTGATAAAAATATTCTACAAATGGACCTCCTGAGATATAATTTTTTGGTGCAGAAATTCCCGCATTCCATTCAAATTTATCCTTAGGCCCACAGCTTATTATTAACAATAAGTTTGGTAACAATAATGCTATGTTTTTTATTTTTTTCATCATGGAAAACGTTATTCTTCCTGCCAATATTCTAACTCTGTTGGCTTCTGAAGAGGAATTCTGCCTTCCCATTTCGGTACTACAAATCCTTTAGGAAGAGTGTATTTTGATACATCATATTTTCTCGTCTCATTGTTGAGTTTGGCCAACCGAAATTTCATGATACGCTCTTTTGAGGTGGAACTTTGCAGCCATATTGTTCCAAATGTGTAATTTTCAGAAGGACTTAACTTATCCATCACGTACACAATATGGACGTTTTTATTTTTTTTATAAAACGATTCAAAAGTATTTTGAAAATCAACAGGGAAAACAATCTCTCCTTTATACCATTGTTTATCATCTTCTGATATCCATTGAACTACTGTATGAACTGGAAGCTTTCCTTCTTTTACTCCAGCATTAATATGATTAGACACCCAATCCTTATAAGGAATAATAAACTGATTCTCATTTAAAAATATATAGCTGCCGTCCTTTGAAAAAGCAGTAACCGATTCGTAAAAATCACGATCCTCCTCACTGCTAAAGCCTATATCATATTTGTATGTTTTTTCGCCTTTTTCCCAAACTGAATAGGGAATACCGTGTAAATATTGATACTTACTTGCTTCAGAATTAATATACTCGTGAGAAACTCTTAATTTTGCTTGGGACTCCATATAAGCTTTGTCATTTCCTCTCCAAACCCCTTTATTGGGAATCTTAAGCCTTATGATTTCTGTATTGCCAGTTTGTCCACTCATCCATATTGTAGCATTTCCCCCAGGTGCCATTCCTGCTATGATCTGAGTATATTTTTCTTTGTTTCCATTAACTATCTTCCCTTTTCTAAATAATTCTAACATCTTTTCTCTGGGAAGCCTAGCTCCTCCTTCATAATAGTTCCCATCTGCTTCATCCCCCCATTTCATATAAATACTATCAGGAACAGGCTTATAAATATCTCCACCTGTATATCCTCCACTTGACATCCCCCACCCAGGATCAGCACCTATGGTGGCTGAAGTACCTGCAACACTTCTTCCCTGATAAAAAAACTCAATTGGCATTGGTGCTGCTGAATAGAACTTGGGAGCTGACCAAGCTACATTCCATTCAAATTTATCCTTAGGCTCACAACTCCCAAGCAACAGAATAATTACAGGTAATAATTGTATGGTTTTTATTTTTTTCATATATTTTCAACTAAGGATACCATTTTTCTCTTTCATAATAGATATTTCCGGCTTTATCTACTTTAGGAGCTACCGGCTGATTGACAAAGCCTACACTTTCCAGAAGATGATGATCTCCCGTTTTTACGCCTATTGCAGCTAACCCTCCAAAGTTAGCAGAAAGATGGATATAATGGTTACAGATATGCTGATATATTTCTGAGGGCATTGTATAATTTCCAACCCCTTCTTTTTTACTTTCTTCCAGCATCAGATCCATATACTGCTTCAAAACTTTATATTTATCCGTATCTGGAATCTCATGTTCAAATTCATGAGGAACAAAACCTTTCTTATTTATTGCTTCCTTATAATCTTTATAAAAAGGTACCTTATTATCAATAGCTTTCTGCAGCATCATGTACATTGCTACCAAACTGTATTTATTAGATATATACCGGGAATCTTCCAGAATATAATGGTCTGATTCTTTGGTTTGGAATACCTGGAAATAAGGACTTGTGGATACTGTTTTTTCTTTATTCGGAAAATCCGGCTCTGCTTTAATCTCACGTGTTCCTACTCCTGCACTCGTTATGGTTGTTTCTTTTACGTGATCGTACGTATTTCTAAATGCAATCTCCTTTTCTGTAGAGATACACTGGCTGATATAAAACTGTCTTATTTTTTCTTTTTCCTTAAGGATTTTATCGTCCCCTGTTTTCACATCAAAATAATCCAAAACAGCGGTATATTTATCCAGATGGGCATAGCCGCCGCCTATATCGGAATGGGCGCCCAGCATTGATATCGTATACCCTTCTTCTGTGGGAGTTAATGCAAAATTTTTCCGCCATTCATTGTGGGCGGTAATATGGAAAATCTTTTTGATCCCCAATCCGGATACCTTCGTTTTAATATCCTGAAGTGAAGCCTGTCCCAGAAATGCCGCAATACTATAAGGAACAGTTAAAGGATTGGTAATAAGAGCGCCCGCAACTTTATACCCAATATTTTCTTTCACCACCATATCGGAAATTACGGTATCAAATACCCCCAGAAAACGGATTTCTATGGAAAAAGTATCTCCAACAGGCTGATATCCGGCCTTTGCTAATCTTTTTCCAAAAAGACCGCCTGCATGCACAGAGACATAAGATACCTTGGGACGTCCCATTTTAGTATCCATTTCATCACGCATTACAGTATCATACTTTACCGATTTCTTTACTTCATTGCAAAAATGCCTTGCTGCTGCGGCACCCCTGCTGAATCCGAAAACATCAAATACAATCTTATTAATTTTTTTATTTTTAGAAATACCTCTAAACTCATTTTCTATTACACTTTTAATCCCTTCCTCTACTCTGCCAATTACCCCCCAGTCTCCTCTTCCTGCACAGGAACCTGCAATATCATCTTCTTTATCCTGTTTCGTTCCTATTCCTTCTACATATTGTTTCAAAATAGCATATTCTCCATATTCGGGATATTCATCATCTTTAGCCGCTTCTAATTTCTCTTTATAAAGGTCAAAGAGTTTTGCAACGTTGGAATAAGGATTCCAATAACTATCGCGGTCTGAGATTTTAATTTTTTTCTGCTTTCCGGTTTTGGGATCTTTGATGGTTTCGTAATATTCCTGAGGAACGGTATCATTTTTATAATAGGTTTCACCGGAGTTGATCTTACTGTAATAGGTTTTATCAGAATTATACCTATTATTGCCGGTACCATCAAAAAACATCCCGATAAAAACATTTACAGAGTCTTTAGGCTGATATGCCGGAGCTTTTTCCACCGCGGAGCCGTGATGAATATCTTTATCAGCACTCAGATTATTCAAACCTAATGCATTGATATTAGTATTTCCTTCAGAGTACAGGTTATATCCTTTTTCGGTTACCTTGGTATATTTTCCCTTGACAATTCTTGTTCTGCTCATAGGAAAAATATTAGTGGTTATGACCTTTTTCGCCACTGTTCATATAGATTGAGCTTTTGGTATGGCTTGTAAAATTTTCTTCGGTACTGAAATTCATTTCTTTTCTTGAAATTTCATTACGTTCCTGTTTTACTTCGCTGTGCACGTCACCTTCTATAAATTCAGTAAGTTTTCCTGTGATGAAAACCTGGGAATCTCCTATCACGGAAGAAGTTTTTATCATCCCCACACTTTCACTATGGTTCATCGTCACTGTATCTGTTTTATTCATTCCAACGCTGGTAGACATATTTTGCCCCACATTGATATTGAGATTTCCGCCTGCATTAAAGTTGATGTCATTAGGTGCAGATACTGTGATATTTCCTTTGCCGTCCATGAAATAGTTATTACCGCTTGGATCTACAATATTTACGCTTCCTTCGGCATCATTCATCAGAATACGGATACCGCTTCTGGTTTGTATAGATTTTAAATGGTTATTCACGCCACCACCAAGGGCAACTCCGCCATGGAACATTCCACCCATCACGAAAGGACGGTCCGGATGGTTATGTACAAATCCTACCATTACCTGGTCTCCCACTTCCGGAATGGCTACATAGCCTCTGTTTTGGGTGATCTGATCTGTTCCTCCCGCATCCGGGCTCATTACCCTGATAAAATCTGTAGTTTCATTAAGCTGCCACAGGAATTTTACTTGTACACGTCCCTGTCCCAAAGGGTCTTCATTGGAAACTACCACCGCAGGCTGTGTTTCTGCAAAAGGGGTGGTAAATTCAGGTTTCGGGATGAATCCTGTATCAGAAGCAATAGCTTCAAAGCTTCCTTTATAATGGCCTAAGGTATCAATCTCATGGGTAACTTCTGTCATCATAAGCTTTGTGAAATATCCTGTTTTGCCGGAATCAGGTTTTCTCAGATAAAGATCTGCGGTACACCCCGGATACAGAAACGGCATTGTGGTATCACCGGATACTACAAATACATCTACTCCTTTACTTCCCCATGCTCCTGTCTGGGAATTCACCACATCCATATCGGTAGCTGCCCTGATGGGAGCCGGCTGAAGTGAAGGGGTTTTAAAAATACCTTGATTATTTGAATAAGCGGTTTGGGCAAGACTTCCCATATGTTTTAAAGGAGTTTCGCCTGAAGTCAGCATGGTATTTTTACTGCTGTTGTACCCATAATAACCGGGTTGGGTATACAATGCCC
The DNA here is from genome assembly GCF_001684955.1 of Chryseobacterium contaminans. GTDB lineage: Bacteria > Bacteroidota > Bacteroidia > Flavobacteriales > Weeksellaceae > Chryseobacterium > Chryseobacterium contaminans. The sequence continues at coordinate 6,687 of NZ_MAYF01000077.1, forward strand.
TAAGCTCGGTATGAATATTTGAGGCATTACTTCCGCTTACCAGTTCAAGAGGAGCAGCCGGAGCCGGCATATTTCCGAAATGCAGTACTTCCCCATCATAGAAAAACTGTTCACCATAGGCTTCTGCCAACCGGCATAAATAATTGTAATGGGTTTCATTGTACTGGGAGCTGTAAACAATTTGTGATGTGGCTTTGGCATTTACCCTGAAATCATACCAAAACGGATCTATTCCCTGTTTAATAACCTCATCGGCTATAATTCCCGTATTCACAGGCTGCGATCCCCCAAAACTCTGGGTATGCGGAGACCCGTCTAAAAGAATGGTAGGGCTAAAGCCTTTTAAAACAATATTTCCCAAACTGTGAGCTTCCTGGCTGAATCCTACTTTGGTTATAATTCCTACAAAAACTCTTTCAGGACTATTTTTGGTTTCGAAATCTTTGTAAGCAATTTTAATGGTAAGCCGCTTTCCTAAAAATGCATTAGCCTGTTCAAGCTGATGCCCCTGTTTCTCGGATAAGGCATCATGGGCCAGTATTAATTCAAATTCGTGATGGGTTACAGCGCTTTGCTTTAATTTGAAATGTTTAAAACTGGAAATAATTTCGCCATTGATAACAGCAGAAAGTTTAACAATGCGGTTGATGCCTGCTGTATTATTTTCTTTTACTGCCTGAGCATTATCGGGAGCACGGTATCCATCAGTAAAGGATACACGTTCTGAAGTCATATTTTTTTTCATGCCTTATATTTGTGTTATTCTGGATATAATAATGACAAATATAAAAAATATTTCAAATTAAATCTACATAAAGGGATATATTGTTATTTTACAGCTATTACAAAATATCTCAGCCACTAATGACTTGGTACATCTTTTGAATTTTAAAAAAACAATATTCTTTACCAGTATGATAAGACCAATTTTTCTTTATATAAGCTTAATCTTAGGCTTTATTGCCTGTAATAAAACAACACCCTCAGCTGAAAAACAACAGATTACCGAAAAAATAAATCAACTTTACAGCCAATATGGGAAATCTAATGAAGCAATTTATAATAAACCCATCGCTGATAATTTATTTTCTCCGGAATTAAAAAAGACATTGGAAGCGGCAATCAATGCTTCAAAAGCAGATATTGAAA
>NZ_MAYF01000078.1 GCF_001684955.1 Chryseobacterium contaminans
TTGATAAGTCTGTGCTGAAAACATATGTTTATGAATAGTTTTTATTTTAAAAGTTTAAAGTTACGATTTTGTACTATTTGAAGCCCTTTATTCATTAAAATAATGGAGATGTAAAGTTTGGATTTTAATATGATAGGTAATGTTCATATTTTGCTTAAATTCGGCAATATTTTAACCTTCCCATTCATTAATCTCATAAAGTATTGATTGTATGAAGAGTCTTCAATTCTCAGTTCCTGCCGATACCAATAAGAGTATCCGTATTCAGGAAGATATTATGCCTAATTTCTATCCTTATTTCCATCGGCATACGGAAACACAGATCATGTGGATCCTTAAAGGGCATGGTACTCTTGCTATAGAACAGAACCTTTTCGCTTTTGAACCAGGAGATATCTTTTACCTGGGAGCCAATCAATCTCACGTTTTTAAAGGTGATTTTGCAGAAAACGAAAAGCAGAAAGTTCATGCTATCTCTATTTTCTTCGATCCTGATAAAAAAATATCCGCTTTCTTTGATTTACCGGAATTTGAAGAGCTTAAGAATTTCATCGAACATTCTAAAGTAGGATTCCAGGTCGCATCAAAATTAAAAGCAATTGTAGGAGAAAACATGGCAGCTTTACAAAAGACACAAGGGGTAGAACAAATTATAGACTTTATCAAGATTTTAAACCACTTGATGCAGAACAGACATCTGCATATTCCGTTGTCTTCAGAAAAAAAACTTCCTAATCATATTTCCGATAATGACCAGCGGATTATAGATGCTCAAAATTATATTAAGAAAAATTTCACCCAGCACAAACTTACTCTTGATGCCATTGCAAAAGAAGCCTGTATGACTCCGCAGGCATTTTGCAGATCCTTTAAAAAACATACCAGGATTACTTATATCCAATATCTTAATGAATTGCGGGTACAGAGAGCCTGCAGATTATTGACCTCCAGCAGCAGATACAGTATTTCCTCCGTTGCCTTTAACAGTGGGTTCAATAGTTTAACCAATTTCAACCGGGTGTTTAAATCCATTATGAAATATTCTCCAAAGGAATATCTGAAGCATTATAAAGAAGCTACTTTTGACCACGAATAACTACATGTTAAAATACGGTCAGAATTCATTAAAATATTAACATTTACCGTTTTAAAATTCTCCTAGTTTTGAATAAATATTATTTGATATGAGTACAAAACTAAACTGGGAAGGAATTTATCCTGCTGTATTAACTCCTTTTACAAAAGAAGGAAAGATTGATTTTGAAATGTTTACGATTAATACAGAAGCCCAGATTAAAGCCGGAGTTCATGGGATTATCCTTGCCGGAACATTAGGAGAAGCCAGCACGTTGGAAACTGAAGAAAAGTTTGAACTTCTTCAATATGCTAAAAAGATTACACAGGGCAGAATTCCTGTTATTCTTAACCTTTCTGAAAATACAACCCAAAATGCCGTAAACTTTGCTCAAAAAGCAAAAGAATTAGGAGCTGACGGATTAATGTTACTTCCTCCAATGCGTTACAAAGCCGATAGCCGTGAAGTGGTAGAATATTTTAAAGCGGTTGCCACAGCTACAGATCTTCCTATCCTTATCTATAACAATCCTGTTGATTACGGAATTTATGTAACCCTGGAAATGTTTGATGAACTTATAGAATACCCAACCATTCAAGCGGTTAAAGAATCTACAAGAGACTTGGCCAATGTTACCAGAATGATTAACCGTTTCGGGAAAAGAATCAAAATTCTTGGTGGAGTAGATACCATCTGCCTTGAAACTTTAATGCTTGGTGCCGATGGATTGGTAGCAGGATTGGTAGATGCTTTCCCTAATGAGACTATGGCCATGTACAACTATGCCAAAGCAGGAGAATATGATAAAGCCGTAGCTATTTACAGATGGTTTATGCCATTATTAGAGTTAGATATTCATCCAAAGCTTATTCAGTACATCAAACTGGCTGCTACTGCTGAAGGAATCAGCAATCCGTATGTAAGAGCACCACGCCTTGAACTTCAGGGTGAAGAAGCTCAAAGAGTGAATAAGATTATTGAAGAGGGCAGAGCGAACCGTCCAACATTAGATTAACACCAGAACAAAAACTATGATTGAAGAAACATCAAAAGAAAATATTGAGGTAAGGATTCAGATGGCTTCCGAAGCATATCAGTTCCTGAAAAATACAACCATAAAAGAAAGAGCGGCATTGATGAATGCTGTTGCCGATCAGATTGAAGCTTTAGGAGAAGAACTTTTAGTCACTGCCCATGCAGAAACCTCATTACCTCTGGCAAGACTTACCGGTGAAAAAGCCAGAACCATAGGCCAATGGAGAAGTTATGCAAAAGCTGTAGCCTCAGGAATCTACATTGAGCCAAGAATTGACCTTGCTCAGCCTGAAAAGCAAAAAGGAGATCTCAGAAAATACCATATAGGATTAGGACCAGTGGTTGTTTTCGGAGCTAGTAATTTTCCTTTTGCCTTTTCCACAGCAGGTGGAGATACAGCAAGTGCCATAGGAGCTGGCTGCCCTGTTATTGTAAAAGCACATCCGGCGCATCCTAAGACCTCTCAGATGATGGCTGATGCTATAACAAATGCCGTAAAAGAATTCGGATGGCCTGAAGGTATTTTCAGCCATATTACCGGAACATCCTATGAAATTGGAACTTATCTAACACAGCATAAAGATATCCAGGCAGTTGCATTTACAGGTTCTTTCAGTGGTGGAAAAGCCTTGTTTGATATCGCCAATCGCCGTGAAAATCCTATTCCCGTTTTTGCTGAAATGGGAAGCACGAATCCTGTATTTGCCCTTAAAAACCTGATTGAAAATAAAGCTGAAACTTTAGCAAAAGAATATATCAGCTCATTAACATTAGGAGTAGGACAATTCTGTACTAATCCGGGAGTATTTATTACTGTTAAAGGAGCATCTCTGGATCGTTTCATCGCTGCTGTAAAAAATGAAATTCAGGAAGTCGCCCCTGCTAACATGCTCCACAATGGCATCTATGAAAGCTTTGAAAAGCATAAAGCAAATGCAATAACACAGCCTGACACTGAAGTAATCGCTTCAGAAGAAACTGAAGAAGGAAAAGGAAGTCCAGCCATTATCAAAACCAATGCTCAAAATTTCCTCAATAATCCTGTATTAAGCGAAGAAGTATTTGGTCCTTTTGGAATTATTGTCGCTTGTGAAAGCAGGGAAGAACTTATACAGATTGCTCAAAACTTAAAAGGACAATTAACCATTACGGTAGCAGCAACTTCAGATGATGTACGCGAAAATCCCGAACTGATAAACCTTTTGAAAGATAAATGCGGAAGACTGCTGTTCAACGGAATGCCTACCGGAGTAGAAGTTGTTTATGCCATGCAGCACGGCGGACCGTTTCCATCTACAACAGATGCCCGTTTTACTTCCGTAGGACCGGATGCTGTTAAACGATTTGTACGTCCTATTTCTTTCCAGAACTGGCCGGATGAATTCTTACCGGAAGAGCTGAAGAATGAAAATCCATTGCAGATCAGTAGAATCGTAGATGGAGAAGTGAATTCAGGATCATTAAAACTAGAAAGCGTATGAACAGAACATTTTTTTGCATAGACTCCCACACCTGTGGCTGCCCGGTACGTCTGGTTGCAGGTGGCGGACCGATTTTAAAAGGAAATTCCATGATGGAACGCAGACTTCACTTCATGAAAGAATACGACTGGATCCGAAAAGGACTAATGTTTGAACCTCGTGGCCATGATATGATGAGCGGAAGCATTTTGTATCCGCCTGTTGATGAAGAAAATGATATCGGAGTTCTGTATATTGAAACCAGCGGCTGCCTTCCCATGTGCGGACACGGAACCATCGGAACAGTTACCATTGCCATAGAAGAAGGACTCGTTGTTCCTAAAATCCCGGGGAAATTACGATTAGAAACGCCAGCAGGACTTATTCTGATAGACTATATCCAGGAAGGGAAAAAAGTAAAATCTGTAAAACTGACTAATGTAAAATCGTTCCTTTATGCTGAAAATCTTGAAGTAGAATGCCCGGATCTTGGCTTAATAAGAGCAGATGTTGCCTATGGAGGAAATTTTTATGCCATCATTGACCCTCAGGAAAATTTCAAAGATATTTCTGATTTCTCGGCAAGCCAACTTATTCATTATGGGAAGATTATCAGAAAACTACTGAATGAGAAATATGAATTTATCCATCCCGAAAATGAACATATTTCCGGATTAAGCCATATTCAATGGACGGGAAATCCTATAGACTCTAAAGCCAGCGGAAGAAATGCTGTTTTGGTTGGCGAAAATGCTTTAGACCGTTCTCCTTGTGGTACAGGAACTTCAGCAAGAATGGCTCAGTGGTATGCAAAAGGTAAGTTAAAAGAAGGTGAAGAGTTCATCCATGAAAGCTATATCGGTTCTCAATTCATCGGAAGAATTGAAGGAACAGCTACTGTTGACGGAAAGCCCGCAATCATCCCTTCAGTAGAAGGTTGGGCAAGAATCACCGGATATAATCATATTATTATTGATGATGAAGATCCTTACTGGCAAGGATTTCAGGTAATGTAAAATTTACAAAGAGTTATGACACAAAATAAAGGCAAAGCACTGATTATAGGTGCCGGAATCGCAGGGTTAAGTTCAGCCTATTATCTTTTACAGAAAGGCTGGCAGGTAGAAATTCTGGAACAAAATGACCTTAGTAACAATTGCTCTTATGGCAATGCAGGCATGATTGTACCCAGCCATTTTACCCCTTTGGCCGCTCCTGGTGTTGTTGCACAGGGCATCCGATGGATGTTCGACAGTAAAAGTCCGTTTTATGTAAAGCCATCGCTGAGTACTCAACTGCTGTCCTGGGGAATTAAATTTCTGAAACATTCCAATCAAAACCATGTAGACCGTTCTGCACAAGCAATCAGGGATCTCAATCTCGCAAGCAGCAGCCTTTACAATGAAATTGCAGAAAAAGAAGATTTCGATTTTGAGTTGAATCAGAACGGAATTCTGATGCTTTATAAAACTGAAAAAGTAGCAGAAGAGGAAACAGAACTTGCTCATAAGGCCATCAATTTGGGACTTCCTGTTGATATTCTGGATAAAAAAGGGATTCAGGAACTGGAACCTAATGTTCAGCTGGATGTTATAGGAGGTGTCAACTACAAATGTGATGGTCACATGAATCCCATGAAGCTGATGAAGCAAATGATCGCTTACCTTAAAAATAATGGAGTCATTTTTCATACGCAGCATAGAGTAACAGGCTACGAAATTGCAGGAAGCACCATTAAAGCAGTAATCGCCAATGGTAAAAAGTTTTCAGCGGATCGTTTCATTATGACTGGAGGCTCATTTTTACCCGAATTGGCTCAAAAAGCGGGCATTAAGATTCAGTTAATGCCCGGAAAAGGATATTCTTTCATGCATACCCCTGAAAATCCAGTCAACAGATTGGAACATGCAGCATTATTACTGGAGGCTAGAGTTGCCGTAACCCCAATGAACGGACAAATCCGTTTTGGAGGAACCATGGAACTGGCATCCCATCATAATAAAGTGAATATGAAAAGGGTAGAGGGGATCGTAAATTCTATTCCTAAATATATGCCTGATTTTCAGGTAAAGTTACCCATAGAATCGGAAATATGGTTCGGATACAGACCTTGTGCTCCAGATGGACTTCCTTACCTGGGCCAATCTTCGAAGCTAAAAAATCTGATTATTGCTGGCGGAGGCGGAATGATGGGCTTAAGTCTAGGACCTATTTTCGGAAAAACAGTGTCTGAAATTGCCAATGAAGAGAAGCCAACTGTTAATATCAATATTTTTCATCCTGAAAGGTTTAATTAAACCCTATAAATAATATATTATGAAAACAACAGTTCTTTTAGCGGTTAATCTTTTAAAGGTTACCCTTTTATTCAGTTTTTTCTTTTGCTTCTCATGTTCCAATGAAAATCAGGACCTGGTTCCCAGCAAAGAAAAGTCAGGATCTCCCACCGAAAATGTTTCAAGAAGCGTTCCGGGAAGTGGCCAGAAGACTTATACTTTTTCAACTGCTGCCGGTGGAAAAAGGAGCTACTACATTTCAGTACCAGCCAATTATAACAGTACAAAAAAATATCGCCTTTTGTTTGTATTTGCCGGAACAGATACTACAGGAAAATTCATGTATGATTGGTTAGGACAGGGATGGAATCCCAATATACCCGGCCTGGAAAAACTGATGGACAACACCATCTTCGTTTATCCTGACCAAAAATATTACTGGGGAAGTGATAAAGGCTGGGCACTTGGAGATTATGGCAAAACCTATTCAGGATATCACGACATACAGTTTACTAAAGAACTTCTGGATCTCGTAAAAAACACCTATTCAATTGATAACAGCCGTATTTTTGCGACCGGACATTCATGGGGTGGAGATATGACCAACGTAACCGCTTATTTTCTGAACGGTGAGTTTAAAGCAGTTGCTCCTATAGCATCCAACAGACCGTTTTGGTTTGAGGATAATAATGGAAACTTCATTAGCAATCAAAATTATTGGGGAAATACAGCGGTTTGGATTTTCTTTGGATTGGCAGATGATCATTTTGGAAGCACAAGTCCTAACGGACTCTTTGGAGAAGAACAGGCGGAGTTTTGGGTACCTGAAAATGGCGGAGACCTCAATCAGTATACTACCGACACAATTGGTAACCAGGGAGATATCACTAAAACTTATACCGGCACTTCAGAAGTAAAACTTACCTTATATAAAGGAGGTCAGTACTCTGGTGGTGGCGGACTTCTTGGTCACCAACCGCCTGACTACTATTTTAAAGCTGTTACAGATTGGTTTAAGAGCTTTTAAATAATATATAGTAATGAAGTAATTTAGTATTGATAGGTTAGCATTCACCTGGTGAATAATGATGGACTTAATTTTTTTAAGTCCATTTTTTATTTTATGGCGAATATTATCCGGTTTTACCAGTAATTATAAGTTTATTTCTTTAATTTTATTCATTGACTTCAAACGCAGATTATCATGTACTATAAAAACGACACCATCATCATTAGGGAATTTGCCCCTCAGGAACTCCATTTATTTTTAGATTTGTTTAAAAACGAAAATGTTACCCGGTATCTGCCTTATAAATCTCCGGAAGAATTTAAGCAGATGTTTGAAAAAGCATTAGCAGATTATAAAGAAGGACCGCTCAGCAGGTGGGGAATATTTGATGCCCAAAATAATGAATTTGTTGGAGTATGTTTAGCCAGAATCTTTGCAGAAAATGCCAACTGCATAGAAATAGGGTATATGCTTGGCGAAAACTATTGGGGAAAAGGAATCGGAACTGAGGTTTGTAAAGCACTTGCCGATTATTGCCTGTCAGCTGATGGAGGAAAAGAAATCGTTGCGCTGACAAATCTTGATAATATTGGTTCACAGAAAGTTCTTCTCAAAAGTGGATTTAAAAGAGAGGAGAATCTGATAAGAGAAGAAAAGGAATTGGCTTATTTTTTATACTCAAAAGAAGAAGCATAAATAAAAACTGGGAAGACAAAGCAGGTGGGAGATTTCCAAGCTTGCTTTGTCTTTAGTCATAATTATTTTTTATCCAGAGAAAGACTATTATCCTCC
>NZ_MAYF01000079.1 GCF_001684955.1 Chryseobacterium contaminans
AGGCGGATCTATATAAATAAGCTTCACTTTTCCTGCAAATTCCTTTTTCAGAGAATGTAGTGCTAGCAGATTATTTCCTTTGATAATTAAATTATCGGTAATCGTTCCATTTTCATCCCTATTAAATTGATCAAAATGATGTTCTCCATTTTTATCAAACCGTTTGACATTCGTCAGGACTTTTGGATCCAATAGTTCTGTAATTTCATCCTGCGCCAGCACTTCATTAAAGAAGATCTCTTCTCGTTTATCTTCTTCACGGCTTTGGCCGCCTTCCAGAATACAGTCTTTGAATGGCCAGACCAATGAAACTTCGTTGCGCTGCTTCAAATGCTTACCATCAATTGTTAAACCTACTTTGTTTTTGAATTGGGTATAACTGTCATTCAGATAGTTTTTCTGCTCAAGGAACTGAATAAAAAGATTTTGTTTAAATACCCAGATATCTTTTACTTTGATGAAAAATTTTTCTTTCAGATCTGTGTCTTCCAAAAGTAATCCGATGAGTTCTTCATCAAAATTTTGTGCCTTGTTGAGGACTACCCATTTTTTAATTTCTCCGTTATCAGAAACGTAATTAGGTTCTTTCTTGATTTGGTTTTCAAGGGTTTGATAGAGTTTCATGGTATTAAGTTTTATTTCCTCAAATCTACTATGGTCAGGTGATCAGACATTACGGCTTCCCGTAAATCCAAATATCAATAGTGAATTTTGCTTTGCAAGTGAATGCTCAAATTGTTATAGTATAAAAAACCGCAGTTCTGATGGGTAGCCAATTATCATTAAAACCTCACAAAAGGCTTCGACTCCGCTCAGCCTGACAGTATACTCATCAACAGGACAGTACCAGAGTTGTCATGCTGAGCGGAGTCGAAGCATCTCGCTTTATTAAAAATTGAGATTCTTCACTTCGCTACGCTCCGTTCAGAATGACAGCAATTCTAAATTAAAGAAGGGCAATAATTCATCCTCACTCTCAAACTCTATCATTCTCAAACCCTCCCACTCTAGAACTCTCAAACCCTAAAATTCACTACCTTTGCAGCATGGAACTACAATCAATTTATCAAAAGCTGCAGATTCAGGATATGAATCAGATGCAGAAATCTACTTACAAAGCCTCTGAAAACAATACGGATATTGTATTGCTCTCTCCTACCGGATCAGGAAAAACGCTTGCTTTTTTATTTCCGGTGCTCAGAAATCTGAAAAAGGATGTTCAGGGTGTTCAGGCATTAATATTGGTTCCTGCCAGAGAATTGGCCTTGCAGATTGAGCAGGTTTTCAAATCGATGGGAACAGATTTTAAGGTTTCCGTTTGCTATGGTGGACATGATAAAAAGATTGAAGTCAATAATTTAATTGAAGCTCCGGCTGTTCTAATCGGAACTCCGGGAAGAGTTACTTATCACGTAAGAAACAATAATTTTGACCCGAAAACAGTTAAGACTTTGGTTCTGGATGAGTTTGATAAAGCCTTGGAATTGGGCTTTCATGATGATATGGAGTTCATCTGTAATTCTTTAAAAGGACTTTCTCAAAGAGTTTTAACATCTGCAACAGCGATGGATGAAATTCCTGCCTTTACAGGATTAAAAGATGAGAAAATCATCAGCTTCCTTAAAGAAAATGATGTGAAACCGGATCTTCAGCTGAGAAAAGTAATGACCATTCCGGAAGAAAAACTGGATACCTTATTCAATCTGGTTTGTAAAATCGGGAATAAAAGGACGCTGATCTTCTGCAACCACCGTGATGCGGTAGACCGTATTTCTGAGCTTCTTCATCAGATGGGAATCGACAGAGAAACCTTCCATGGCGGAATGGAACAGGATGAAAGGGAACGCGCCTTATTAAAATTCAGAAATGATTCTGCAAGGATCCTTATCACAACAGATTTAGCTGCCCGCGGACTGGATATTCCTGAAGTGGAATCTATTGTACATTATCAGCTTCCTCCAAAAGAAGATGCTTTCATCCACAGAAACGGGCGTACCGCAAGGATGAATGCCAAAGGTTTTGTATACCTCATCATGAATGAAGATGATAATTTTCCGTTCATCAAGAATGATACTCCTGAAGAAAGTGTTGCAGGATTTACTAAGGTTCCGCAAAAAACACCTTTCCAGACGATTTACATCAGTGCAGGAAAAAAAGATAAGGTCAATAAGGTAGATATTGTAGGATATCTGCTTAAAAAAGGAGAATTACAGAAAGAAGATGTGGGCGTTATTGAAGTAAAAGACACTACTTCTTATGTTGCAGTTTCCAGAAATAAGGTGAACGCTGTTCTGAGAAAACTTCAGAATGAAAGGTTGAAAGGGAAAAAAGTGAAAATGGAAGTAGCTTATTAAAGCTTCTACTAATAATATGTCATTGCGAACGAAGTGAAGCAATCTCATCTTTATAATCATGTTTAATAATAAGAGATTGCTTCGTCGCTAATGACAAAAAATTATTTTATTCCTCTTACTCTCATCGGAAAAGTATATACCGATTTTGAAGCGGTAATGAATAGAATATCATTATTTTCTCCTCCGAAAGTAACATTGGAGGTCCATTTTTCAGGAATGGGAATATGATAAATCTTCTTTCCTTCTCGGTTAAAAACATGTACTCCGTCTCCGGTTAAATATAGGTTTCCGTGTTTATCCAATGTCATTCCATCTGAACCCATTTCACAGAATAATTTTTTCTCGGATAGTTTTCCTTCTCCCAGAATATCATACACATAGGTTTTGCCAGCATCAATGTCTGAAAGGTATAATTTTCTCAGCTTTTCACTTCCTACAATTCCGTTAGGTTGGGTAAAAGTATCTAACTTACTGATTTTACCATTCTTATTCCTGTAATACAAACTTTTATTAGGGATTTCCTGTTTAAAATTGATCCAGTAATCTCTTTCATATAAAGGATCTGTGAAATACATCCCACCAAAAGCATCATTCCAGACATCGTTAGGCCCATTCAGCCTTTTGCCTTCAAAACCTTTGAATAAAACTTCTATTTTTTTATCTTTTGAGATCTTCCACATCTCTCCGTTATCATCCGAACAGGTAATCAGGAAACCGTCTTTATCAAAGTGCGTTCCGTTTGCCCTCCCCGTTTTATCTAAGAATTCTATAATCTGATTGCTTTTCCAGTCCCAGTAATAGATCTTATCATTAGGCTGATCGGTAAAATATACATTTCCCTCCTGATCTGCTGATGGGCCCTCTGTAAAGCTAAACTTATCAGAAACCATTTTGGGTTTTACACCTTCATAAAACATTTTACTACTATTTACTGATTGACAGTTTACCAATGCGAAAACCAAACCAATCAGTCCTACTTTACTGATATGCTTCATTATTTATTTTTAGATCTGCAATTTACAACATGCTTTATCGGTTTCAAAGGTATTTTCTCATTTTGATTCAATATATTTTAAAATACAAAATGTCCTAATTGTCCTATTTTTGAAGTAGATCATATTAGGAGTCGACAGATATAATCCAGAGCTTTGCAGTTGAGGAATCGATACCGTTTAGTTATAGAAATTCAGTTGAGGAAACAGGTATTGATCCGGATGAAGAATATTACCAAAATACTTTTATAGCATACGATAATGAGCGCAGAGTCCAACAACATCAAATCCCTGGAAATTGAAAATGAAGATTTCAGAAATTCGGTAGGAACAATGGATGAAACCGGAAAAAGAAAATGGATCTTCCCCAGAAAACCGAAAGGAAAATATACGAATTACAGAAACTACACCAGCTACGCTTTATTGGCTCTTTTCTTTGGATTACCTTTTATAAAGATCAATAACAATCCGTTCTTTTTATTTAACGTTATTGACAGAAAATTTTTTATCATCGGGCAGCCGTTTTACCTTCAGGACTTTTTCATTCTTGCTTTGGGAGCGGTTACTTCTGTGATCTTCGTCATGCTGTTTACGGTGGTTTTCGGAAGAATATTCTGCGGCTGGCTGTGTCCTCAGACTTTATTTATGGAAATGGTATTCCGTAAAATAGAATACTGGATTGAAGGCGACCGAAATAAACAAATGAAGCTCGACAGACAGGAATGGGATGCTGAAAAGATAAGAAAAAGACTTACAAAATGGGCTGTATTTATCCTCATTTCTATGGTCATCTCTACCTTTATGTTCATGTATATTGTAGGCTATGAGCAGGTTTTTCAGATTATGATTGACGGTCCTGCTGAACATCCTTTAAAGTTCATCACGATGATCTTTTTCACGATGACTTTTTATTTTGTTTTTGCGTGGCTACGTGAGCAGGTATGTACTCTTGTTTGCCCTTACGGAAGGCTTCAGGGAGTTTTAATTGATAAACAGACGATCAACGTATATTACGATTTCAAAAGAGGAGAAGGCCGTTCCAAATGGAGAAATAATGAAGACAGAAAAACGGCTGGCAAGGGAGATTGTATAGATTGTAATCAATGCGTTGTAGTCTGTCCTACAGGAATTGACATCAGAAACGGGCAGCAATTGGAATGTGTGAACTGTACTGCATGTATTGATGCCTGCGATGAAGTAATGGATAAAGTTGGTCTTCCAAAAGGATTAATCCGTTATGCGACTGAATCTGAAATTGAGAATCAGGAGAAATTCAAATTCACTTCGAGAATGAAGGCTACTACGGTCATTTTGGTTCTGTTAGTTGGTTTCCTTGGCTTTTTAATGTATGACCGTGGATCTATGGAAGCGAAATTTATTAAACCGGCGGGTTCTACGTTCTTCATTAAAGATGGTAAAATCACCAATACCTTCATTTATACTCTTCTGAATAAATCGAACGAGAAAAAGACGCTAACCATTAAAGTTATTAGTCCTGAAGATGCTGAGATTACTTATTTCGGATCTGAAAAAATTATCCTGAAGGGTGACCAGATCTTAAAAGGAAACATCAATATCTCTTTCCCTGAAGACAAAATCAAATTTTCAAAACAAAATATGGTTATTGGTGTTTTTGATGAAGAAGGAAAAATGGTAGATTCATTTGAAACTACATTTGAAGGACCTTTTAAACTAGCGCTGTAATATAGAGAGAAATACAGGATTTGGGGTTCTAAGTTTATAAAACCATTAACTAATAACCTATTGTACAATAAAAGAATTAAAGACCTGCCATTATACAACCTTTAAGTCTTGAGCTTCAACCCAAATTAGGCCTTATATTTCCTCATAAACTGAGTAGGAGTCATTCCGGAATTTTTCCGGAATACTCTTACAAAGTAAGAATACTCTTCATACCCTAATCTGAAAGCAATTTCAACAAGGTTTTCATCAAGGTACATCAACATTCTTTTGGCTTCCAGCACTACCCTTTCTGTAATCACTTCTGTAGCTGTTTTCTGTACTACCGCCTGTACGGTTCTGTTCAGATGCTTGGATGAAATACCTAATAAAGAAGCGTAATAAGCTATTGATTTATGTTCTGTAAAATGCTGTTCAATAAGACTTTCAAAATCCTGATAGTGTTTAAAATAAGAAAGTCCGGCAGAAGAGGTCAGTGTATCGAAATCCTTTGAAAACAAACGGGTTGAATTGATGAAAACCTGAGACATTAGTGATAAAATAAGTCCGTTTTTCATCAAACTATTAGATTGATGTTCTCTTTCCAGCTCCTGAAATAAATAAATGTTCTTCTCTAATTCTACTGCATCCAGCTGTAATTTTCTTGGAAAAGACACGGATCCGAAAAAAGGAAAATTCCTCAGCTTCTGATTCACATAATGCATCTCATAAAATTCCTGGGAACAAAAGAAAATGTACCCATCTATATCTTCCGAAAGCTCCCAACTGTGAATCTGCCCTGGTGAAAGAAAGAATAAGCTTCCTTCTGAAACCTCATATCTTTGGAAATCAATTTCATGGACACCACTTCCCTGGGTGAAAAGAACAGTTGCGTAAAAATTATGTCTGTGAGGCTTTTCTATGTGCTGATGCCCCACAATCAAATGGTCTTTCATGGTATTAAAATAAAAATCCGAAGGATCATTACCCTGAAAAAGATCAATATGAAGAACAGAAATAGAATTCATCCTGAAAATAAATGAATGATAAAAGTACTATAAATAAAGCCAAGCCACAAATCCAATACAAAAAAGGACCGGCTATTGCCGATCCTTTTCATTCTATGTAATACTTATTTATTTAATCACCAGTTTACTATTGTAGACTCCTTTTGAAGAGCTTATGCTGATTACATATACTCCTTTTGGTGCATTAATATTCAGTTCTTTGGTATTATTTCCTTCACTCTGATAAGCTGATGAATGAATCAGTCTTCCGCTTGCATCCAATACATTCACTTTCACTTCACCTTTTATATTCTGAGATTTAATAAAGAAATGACCATCACTTGGGTTTGGATATACTTTAATATCATCGGCTAAAGGAGAAGATGCTTCTCTTGTGGCCAAAGTACCTGTCTCACGGGTACATACCTGAAGACTCCATCCTGTAATGGTTCCTGCATCTCCTGTAAAATTATCTGATGCGAATAATTTCCACTGTCCCTGTGCTGGATGTCCTACAAAAATACCTAATGTTTCATTAGACTTCACTTCCCCCTGAATTGGAGTTGCACAGGTAGCAGCAGAACCTGCATCACTAAAGGTAGCTTGAATATTATCCTGGGAGCCACATTGCCTGTTCCAAACAAGAGCGGATGTTCCCATTGGTCCCTCTATTCCTATTGACAGATCTTTTACATAAGGGTGGGTAACTACAGGGCTAACTTTAATTTTGGTAATAATTCCTGTATTATTAACCATTAAAGGAACTGAAACCATAGGTGATGAAATAGCTGCATCTCCACCCGGGCCATCAGTAATTGGTACCGGATTACCATTATAGGTATATGTTGCACAGCTTTCTCCTGTAACTGAATAATCAATTACAAAACTTGGGCTCACAGCATAGTAAATATTATTAACGGCTTCTATCAAAATAAAAGCATTCGCTGAGGTAGAACCTGCAGGAATAGTTATTTGTTCAGTACCATCGTTAGGAGTATTAGCTGCAATAACAGTAAAAGTCTGCCCTCCGTCTTTTGATAATTTAATATTAACATTTTCCGTATTAACAGGAGCCTGATTGGTATTAGCAACACCCCAGGTTACAGTAAATACTCCTCCGGAACTCAATGACTGTCCAAATGTTGGTGCAGTAACCTTAAATGGTCCAGAATCTGCGTTTACAGTCACAAGCATTCCATCTCTATTTGTTTGCGGATCTAATGGACTATTATTTCTTACCGTAATATCAAAATTAAGACTTCTTCCTACACTAGATACGGTTTCCCATTTTGTCGTTAAGACTCCAGCCAATACTTTATTAAAGTCCGGAAAATATCTTGTTAAGGAACTTATGGGTTTCACAGATCTAAAAGTAGGCCCAGATGGTTTTGCAGCATAAGGAATGGAATTACTAGCAAACTGGCCTGCCGCCGGGTCCATTTGTTCCCATGTATAAGTGTATGAAGAACTATTAGTATCAGCCGTGGTTCCTTTTAATACAAAAGGTGTAGATTTAGGAATTGTATAATCTGCTCCAGCACTTACAGATGGAGCTGCCCCAGTAAAAGGAGTATTAACCCCACAAGTAATACTGTTGATTTTATTTTTTATTTCAGTGATATTGAAAGATTGATAATAATCATCCGAATTAAACTGAACATCATAGCTATTAGTAATCCCTGTATAAGCCATAATTGAGGAGCCGCTTCCTGGCTCTACCAGAGAGTTCGGATCACCTGAGCCATTTTTATAACTGTAAGAGTGATTGGCTCCCAGCTGATGCCCCATTTCATGAGCTACATAATCTATGTCAAAGTTGTCTCCTTCCGGATAGTTACTTGCCGTCCATCCTTTTGCTTTTGTAGCATTATCACATATATCTCCCGGCGCATAACCATTTCCATCTTCTCTATCAAATATATGCCCCATGTCATAATTTTCTGACCCTATTTTTGTATCAATATCACTTTGTACACCTGATATTTCGTCTCCTTGAGGATAGGGGTCGGTAGCTGCACTTGTATAAATAATAAGGTCATTATTGGCAACTAAATTGAAATGAAGGGATAAGTCTTTTTCAAAAACGCTGTTCATACGCGTAAGGCTCGCATTCATTGCAGCTAGTACAACTGCTTTCTTCTCAGCTTCAGTAGCTGTGGCAGGAAGAGCTGCTCCGGTTATATGATATTCTGCGTACTCATGGGTACAAGCTATAGCCAATCTGAAAGTATTAAAACCGGCCGTCTTTTTATTTACAGCATTGTTTTTTTTTTCAAGAGTACTTTCTATTGCTTTCTCTGTTGTGGAGCATTCAAAAGGTTCTTTATCCTGCCCTCTTCTTGCATTGGAATCGAAAACAGCATATACTGTTCTGTCTTCTGTATAAGGTTCAATAAACTCTGACATTCCTGAACGGGTGATCATGGAAGAAAATCCCACTGGTGAGAGGCTGAATCTTAAATATACGCTAGGATCTTCCAAAGCAGTTCCTACATAGGATTTAATATCAGGATATTTTGCCTGTAATTCAGGAGCCATATTAGAATACTCCCAAACCTGGAACTTTTCCAGCTTACCTTTAGCATTAGGAAGAGAAATAACTGCTCCTTTTTGACCTGAAAGACGGGCAGGTGCATTTTTCAGAAGTTGTTGGAGCTGATTGGCATCAAGTGAATAAAGTCCTGAAAATTCGAGTTTTTCCTGAGATTTTTTAACTTTTTGGGCCCTAATTTCGGTCCTCTTCCACTGTGAAAATCCCAGGAAAGGAATCATCAGTGCGAAAATAAAGAAATAATGTTTCATATCATTGTAGTTTTTTGTGTTTCATTAAGTTATAAAAAATATCATTTATTTTATATTTTTTTCACAACATAAGGATATTTTTATTTACTGATTAAAAATTCAGGTTATAGCAGTACTTTGCAAGATATATTTGGATGAAACTTTAAAAAATTTTTATCTTTGAAGTTTAGGAGCTGTAAAATGAAAATAAACTTACCTGATAAACTGTATTATTCCATAGGAGAAGTCGCTAAAGCATTCGATGTAAACACTTCATTAATACGCTATTGGGAACAGGAGTTTCCTATCATCAAACCTAAAAAGAATAAAAAAGGAAACCGCTATTTTACTCCTGAGGATATCAAGAACCTGCAGATGATCTATCATTTGGTTAAAGAAAAAGGATATACGCTGGATGGAGCGCGTGTTGCTTTAACTACCAACAGTAAAATTTCTGAAACCATCACTATTATTGACCGCCTTGAGTTTGTAAAAGCTGAACTTTTAAAGCTGAAAGAATCACTGGGTGATAGAGACACTGAATAATTTCTTCTACTTTTCTTTAAATCATTCTACGCCAAAGAATATAAGGTATTAATTTTTAACAGATTACACTTTTCTATATTCTAAATTCAACCATTTCAACAGCCACTATTGTCATGTGTGGTTTTTATCAATATGTTTATGCTTTATACACATAATGAGAAAAAACTATTACCAAAAACTGGCTTTTATGGTCATTTTACTGACTATTTTATTGGCTTTTCAGAAGTATACCAGCAGGGATAAAGAATCTTTTCCTGAGGCAAAATTTATTACCACTTCTTCAACTACTCACAATCTAGCAGATTTTGATCCTAATGTTTTAACTCCGGAACGGTGGCAAAAGCTTGGCTTTTCTGAAAAACAGGCATCTATTATTCTTAAATATAAAGAGATTGTAGGCGGAACTTTCACATCGAAAGAGCAGCTCAAAAAATGCTATGCAATTTCTGATGAAAAATTTGAAGAAATAAAACCTTTCATACTTCTTCCTGAGTTTTCTGCAAAGGATAATTCAAAACGCTTTAACAGCTTTGAAAAGAAAGAGATCATAGTAACCGGAAAGTTCAACCCTGATCTCAAAACTGTTCATGATTGGATCAAAATGGGGTTCAGTGAAAAGCAGGCCGAAGCTATTCTAAAATATAAAAGTTATCTTGGCGGAAGCTTTATCAGCAAAGAAAAATTCAGAGAATGCTTTATCATTTCCCCGGAAAATTACAACAAACTAGTGCCTTATTTATTGTTACCTGCGAAAACTCCTGAGAGTTTTAAGATGTCTGCCACTCAATATTCTGAAAAAATAAAAGTAAAATATTATAATTTTGATCCGAACCGTTTGGATGCTGAGGGTTGGAAAGCACTTGGCTTTTCTGAAAAACAGGCCCAAACTATTGTTAATTACCGTGATAAAAATCTCCGCGGCAGTTTTAAAAATATAGATGATATTCAAAAATGTTTTGTGATTTCTTCAGAAAAATTCCAGGAGATGAAATCTTTTATAAAGCTTAATCCGGAAACTATAAAGAAAGAGGATATACAGCAGGAAAAAACGGATTTTTCAAAAACAGATCTCAATACTATTACTTTTAAACAGCTTATAGAGTTTGGACTGGATGAAAAGAGTGCCGGTTCCATGATTGGCTTTAGAAAAAAGCTGAGAGGTTTTGTTATCAAACAGCAGATTCTGGACACTTATGATATTGATAAGGAATTGGTTCAAAAATTAATATCCATTGCACCGTTAGATGCTTCCAATGTGCCTAAATATAGCTTAGTGGAAGCTCCTGAAGATTGGCTGAAAGACCATCCCTATTTCAAATATTCTGCAGATAAAATTATTTTCTACAGGACAACCTATCCTGATGATAAGAAAATTCTAAAGTTTTTGAAATTAAAACCTGAATATGAAGAAAGAATGAAACTATACTTAAAATAAGACGATCACTAAATATATTATTTAAACAGTTAATCATATCAACAAAAAACTCCCCAAACAAGTACTTTTATTTTGGGGAGTTTTACTCTGAAATATTCGTTTATTTTTAATGATGCATATAATTACTGGGGCCATTGGTTCCTTCGATGGATTCCGGAAGCATTCCGTATTTAGAACGTAAGTTAACAGTTCCCAGCGTTTTTCCCGTTTCAATCTCAATGACACTAATGGTTCCTGAATTCAGGTTAGGAAGATCCAGCAGGTTATTTTGTACTGCTACTACTTCTTTTCCTTTTTTGGTTTTAAAGAAAACCATATGATGGGCTCCTTTATCTGCAGTAAGAGTTTTTAAAAGTTTTAGATTGGGAAGATTACTGATATCAAATACCAGAACTTTTCCAGGATCTGCAAAGCTTACATAAAGCCGGTTGTTATCATCAATATACATTTCGAGTGTCCAGCCTAATCCCTGTTTACTGCCATCAAATATTTTGGTAAAAGCATCATATTTCTTGGTTGTAGCATTGTAGGGAGCAATCCAGATATCACCGCCAAGCATTGTTGTGGCAAGGGCATACTGCGGAAACTTACCACGGAGTAATAACACTTCGACAGGGCTGGACAAATCTGTTGGAGAGTCGGCAACCTGATAAGTTTCTTTTAATTCATATGTATTCAGATCTATTAAGGTACAGGTATTTCCAAATCCGCTGGTAAGATCCGGATGAATGGTAGAAGTAACCATCATGAGTCCTTTTTCTTCATTCACAGAAATACCATGCGGATACATGATAAACTTATTGGGATTATCCTGAATTGGAGCCTTAATGGTTTTGATAAGCTTATTATTACTGGCATTAAAGACCCCTACACTCCCATCTTTCAGACCTCCTGCTCCCCCCATAAAAGTCATAAAGAATCTTCCGTCATTGGTGAAAAATAAATTTTCTCCTACTGTATTCTCACCTGTATCAATAGGGGTTGCGCTTACTAATTTGGGCTGTCCGATCTTGTCTTTTTCCGCTTTTATTTCGTAGAGATAACTGCCTCCCAAAGCAGTTGAATACAATTTATTTTTGCTCTGGTTATAATAAAGGTGGTGAGGCAGAACGCCAACTCCTAATTCAAGTTTGCTGCTGATGTTTCCAAAATCCGGAGCTTCAGGATCAAGCTCTATCACAGCTATACCGTCCGATTGCCCTGTGAGACTTCTATAGTCAATAAAAAAAGCAGTGTCATGGGGAATCTCCTGATGATTATCGTCCTGACAATTAGATAATATCATCAGCATCATGAGGAATAAGGGAACTTTGTTGAATTTTAATTTCATGATTTTCAGTTATTTAGTTATTTACATTATAAATATAACATAATTTATACGAAAAATAGAAAATATTACACCAATATGGGAATTTTGTAAATAGTAATTCCAAAACACTCTATTCAATCTTTTACTCTATAGCTAAATAATAATCATGATGAAAATTGTATGTTGCAAAAAAATAAGCAGGAAATAATTTCCTGCTTAATAATTATAATTTTAATCGAATGTTTTACTTGAATCTGTTAACAGAGTATTTAATGTGTTCAGTTCATCCTCTGTTAAGTCTCTCCATTTTCCGATAGGGAGATCTAGTTTTATATTCATGATACGAATTCTTTTCAGTTTTTTCACTTCGTATCCCAGATATTCACACATTCTACGGATCTGTCTGTTTAAGCCTTGTGTAAGAATAATTCTGAAGTTCATTTCATCAATTTTCTCCACCTCACATTTCCTGGTAACTGTGTCCAGAATTGGAACTCCATTTCTCATTTTTTCAAGAAATCTTGGAGTAATCGGCTTATCTACACGTACCAGATATTCTTTTTCGTGGTTATTTCTTGCACGAAGGATTTTATTCACGATATCACCATCACTGGTTAAAAGAATAAGTCCTTCACTAGGCTTATCAAGTCTTCCGATCGGGAAGATTCTTTTCGGATGGTTGATATAATCTACGATATTATTCTTTTCACGCTTAGTATCTGTAGTACACACAATTCCTACAGGTTTATTGAAAGCAATATAAACAGGTTTTTCCTGTGGCTCCCTGATAGGTTTTCCGTCTACTTCCACAAGGTCTTCATCAGAAACTTTTGTTCCTAATTCAGGTATTTTACCATTAATCTTTATTCTTCCTTCCTCCAGCAGTTTATCAGCCGCTCTTCTCGAACAGTACCCTACTTCTGATAAATATTTATTAATACGTGTCTTTTCCATTAGCTTCTACCGTAGTTGGTATGATTTTTCATTCACCTTGAAATCTGAAATCGTTATTTAAAAACTGATCTGTAGCATCTTCAATTTTATAGTCTCCGATTTTGGTTCTTCTTAATTGGGTTAAATAAGCTCCTACTCCCAGTTCCTGACCAATATCATGGGCAAGACTTCTGATATAAGTTCCTTTTGAACATCCAACCGTAAAGCTTACCAAAGGAAAATCAATTTTGATATCGCTGATATAATGAATGGTTGTTTTTCTGGATTTCATTTCCACTTCCTCTCCTGCCCTTGCCAGATTATAGGCTCTTTCACCATCAATCTTTATGGCTGAATACACCGGGGGTTTTTGTTCAATCTCTCCCACAAATTTTTCCAACGCTTCTTTTACCTGCTGTTCTGTGATATGCGAAATATCCTGATGAAGAATTTCCGGTTTTTCAGTATCATAGGATTCTGTCTGAACTCCTATTTTAATCTCAGTCCAATATTCTTTCGGGGCATCCTGAATTTCAGGGATCTTTTTGGTAAATTTTCCGCAGCAGACAATCAGAAGACCTGTAGCTCTTGGATCCAGCGTTCCTGCATGTCCTATTTTAAATTTTTTAGGAAGGTCAAACTCCCTTTTCAATTTGTATTTCATTTTATTGACAGCCTGGAAGGAAGTCCAGTCCAGAGGCTTATCCAATAAAAATATGTATCCTGATTTCAGTTCTTCCGCCGTCATGAATGGATATATAAATATTTTTTATTTAAAGAAATAAAAATAGATTAATAAGGCAATTCCTACGAAAATACGGTACCATCCCCAAGGTTTGAAACCATATTTGTTAAGTACTCCGATGAAGGCTTTGATCGCGATAAGTGCTACAATAAATGCAACAACATTCCCAATTACAAAGATCATAATATGATCCTGTGAAGCCATAATCATTTCGTATCCTTTCTGAGGATTAGCCGTTTCTTTTCCCCATGTTTTTACAAAAACGGAATACACCGTTACGGCCAACATCGTAGGCACAGCAAGGAAGAAAGAGAATTCTGCAGCAGCTTTCCTCGTAAGTCCCTGTGCCATCCCGCCAATAATGGAAGCAGCACTACGGCTTGTTCCAGGCATCATAGCCAGACACTGCCAGAATCCGATGGTTACTGCATTTCTTATGGTAATTCCTTTTTCATCGTCAATCTTAGGATTTTTAAACCATTTATCAGCAAATAATAAAACCACTCCGCCTAATACCAGTACTGAAGAAATAGCAATCTGGTTTCCCAGGACGGCTTCAATTTTATCATCAAATAAATATCCAAGAACTAAAGCCGGAACTACTGCAAACGCCAACTTAAAGTAAAACTGAATATTTTTAAGATCGAAAAACTTTTTCCAATAAGCTACAACAACAGAAAGGATTGCTCCAAACTGTATGGAAACCTGAAACATTTTTAAAAATTCATCATCGGGCATTCCCAGTAAATTGGCAGTGAACCCCATGTGTGCTGTAGATGAAATAGGAAGATACTCTGTCAATCCTTCTACAATGGCAATGATAATTGCTTTAATTAAATCCATGTTCTTATAAAAAAATTAAAAGATTAAGAGATTGAGATATTTAAAGTACTGGACTCTAAATGTCTTAATCTCTTAATCTCAAAATATAAATTGTTATTTATTTTCTTTTTAAAATAGCGTAGACTTCTATAACGAAACCTATCACAACAAATAACGGAGCGATTCTGATCCTTCTGATAGAAAAGATATCGTCATTCCATGAATTGGGATCAAGCTTACCATCCACGGTATTGGCGTCAGGTCCCATCATCAAAAGAAATCCGACCACAATAAATGCCAGCCCGATCAGCATCCATTTAAAGTTCTGCTGTCCGAAATAGAACGTATTTTCCTGTGGCGCTTCTGCTTCACGTCCGAAGTCTGAAGCAGAAAATTTATTTGTTTTTTTGCTCATTATTAAGAGTAGTATAAATCGTCAACGTTTGATTTTAAGAATCTCCAGGTAGCAAATATAGTACTTAGTACGGAAATAAAAATTCCTACACCCAATACTAAGATCACTAACCAGAAATACTGATTGTTGTCCTGTACGAAAGCTGATCCGATCTGACTTGTGAAATAATACCAAACACCTCCCAAAGCAAGAAGACCAATTAAAGAACCGATAGCTCCTAAAACAATTGCCTCAATGATAAACGGTTTAAGAATAAATCTTCTTTTTGCCCCTACCAGCTGCATGGTTTTGATAATAAATCTCTTGGAGAAAATTTTCAGACGGATGGAATTGTTGATTAACACTACAGCCAATACAAGGAATAGTAATGAAAATCCGAAAATCCATTTTAAGATTCTGCTCAGGTTGTTGTAAACGTCAACCATCAAAGTACTGTCATTTTTCACATCAATGATGCCCGGAACAGACTTGATCACTTTAATTGCTTCATCAATTTTCGCAGGATCTACATATTCAGGTTTTAAAGCCACTTCAATAGATGATGGGAAGATGTTTTCCTCAAACAATGCATCACTATCAATCCCCATACTCTTTTTAGCTTCAGCAGCTGCCATGCTTCTTGAAATATAGGTTGCTTTTTTTACAGGAGCTAACGTCTGTACCTTTTTAAAAGTTTCTTCCTCCAGTTTTGCAATTTTTACAGAATCTTTAGCGTCATAGTTTTCATCAAAGTAGGCGTTCACCACCAACTGCTCTTTGATATAGTCAGAATATTTCTGGGCATTAATTAAAATAAGCCCCATTAACCCTAACAAAAATAACACTAAGGCAATACTTATCACTACTGTAATATTGCTGGACCGAAGCCTTTTCTTATTAAACTCATCTACAGATTTAGCCATTAATATTAAAATTTTTGGCTAAAATAGAAAAAATCTTCCGAAATTTGGGAACGAAAAAGAGAAAATCACTGTTAATAAAATCATAAAAAACATTGAGTGTAAAAGCAAAAAAGCATCTTGGTCAACACTTTTTGACGGATGAAAACATCGCAAGAAAAATTGTAGAAGGTCTTAGTTTTGAGAACTATAATAACATCATGGAAGTAGGCCCCGGAATGGGCGTTCTTACCAAATATCTTCTTGAAAAAGATCAGAACATTTATCTAGCCGAAATTGATACGGAATCTATAGAATACCTTAAAAACAATTATTCTAAGGTTACGGAAAATACTTTTGTGGGAGATTTCCTAAAACAGGATTTTAATTTTATCAAAGATGAGCAGATTGCTATTATCGGGAACTTCCCGTATAATATTTCGTCACAGATATTATTCCAGATTATTGACCACTATGAGCTTATCCCTGAAATGGTGGGAATGTTCCAGAAAGAGGTAGCTGAAAGAACGGCTGCTGTTCCAAGGACTAAGGATTATGGAATACTTTCTGTTCTTATCCAGGCCTATTATGATGTATCTTATATGTTTACAGTGCATGAGAATGTCTTTAATCCGCCTCCAAAAGTAAAATCAGGTGTTATCCGGATCACAAGAAATCCTAAAGAAGGTCTTGCCGGCAACGAGGTTCTTTTCAAGCAAATTGTAAAAACGGGTTTCAACCAAAGAAGAAAAAAGCTTTCCAATGCATTGAAAACGTTGAATATTCCTGAAGCATTAAAGGGCCATGAATTCTTAGATAAACGAGCGGAAGAACTGAGCGTATCTGATTTCATCCACTTTGCGAATCTTTGGAAAGAAAACCAATAGATATATAACAAAAGCTCCTTATCCAAGGAGCTTTATGTTACTGTACGGGCATTGCTGTAATGATATTTTCACTCCAGTCTGCTCCCCCAAACAATTCAAACCTTGTAGCCTTACCTGTACCGGCTGTAAATTCACTGTCACACAATCCTGCCACATAGAAATAGGTTTTGTCTGCCCCTGTATTGTTAATGATAACCACAGATCCTGTCATCATATTAAATTTGGGATTTGCTGAGTTATTCTTAGGACCTGAAAAAAGTCCGCTAATTAGTTTTCCACCAACAATATCAGCAGATAATCCTGCAATTCCAGAAACATTGGCATTAGTATCTGAAAAGGAAGACTTCAGCCATACCCAATCAGATGAAGTTAATGTTCCCGTATCCACTGGCAGCAACATAGAAACACTCACCTCCCATTTTCCCGGAGAAAGCGTAATGGATGTTCCTGTTGTTCTAAAATTTGTTGCATTAAATGGAATATTCACTCCTGCACCAATAGTTCCGGATGTTTTCTGTACTCTGTACATCTGCCAGCGTACGTTACCATTAGTATCAGAAAGTAAAACTTTACCTTCACCCTGTCCTCCGTCTACAATTTGCAGGGGTGATTTTTGTTGAGAAGAAGTACCTGAAGTATTGATAAATTTATTAGCTCCTTCTGCCGTCCCTGTAAAGGTAAGGGTATTTCCATTTTCAGTAATCGTTCTGTTAGCTGCCAAAGTACCATTATTGGTATATAAACTAATATCCCCGCTGGTATCTTTTATTTTTTGCCACAATGAGCCATTAAAATAATAATATCCTACACTGTCTATATTTACTCTCTGCCCTAAATTATTTCCGGAAGAGCTATCTGTAATATATATTAATGCTCCGTTTTGGTCTGTAGTATAGCTTGATGTAATGGCAGTAAGCTCACCGCGTGTAAGACGGGGAGCCTGTAAGCCTATCCATTGCGAGTTATTGACAATATCACCGGCAGCGTTTCTTACAACACTTATGTCCATTGTACTTTTTGGAGATGGAGTATTTATGCCCACTTGGGCAAATACTGATGACGAGAATACCAATGCAATCATGCATGACGAAATAGCCTGTTTTTTCATTATGTTTTTAAGTTAAGATACGTATGTATTTATCCTGTTCAGGTTTATATTCGGAATAATAGCCCAGCCATTACAATTGGCTTTATGAATTTCTTTAATAAACAGGAATTATTATTTTACAAATGTTTCATTTATCAGTTTAAATTGTTCTACATGTTGTAAAATCTGACTAATAAATAATTGTGTTTTTTTATAGTTTGTTAATAATTTTTGATGCAATATTACAGTGCGAAGACCGCAATGCCAATTTCAATCCGGAAGATTTAAAGAAATTATTCGATATTAAGGTTAAATTCCCCGAAATTGTCAACACAAACACAATCAACTGAAAATCAATATAAAAACACATTTTCAAATAAAAGGAATACTGAAATCATGCTATAAGAAAAAGAACAATCATCAAATAAGTCTCTTTTTTTAGACATATAAAATCAACTTGAATTTAACGTGTATTTCAAAAAATCAATACCTACTTACCAACATATTTTATCCGGCTATTAACCGCATTCCTATTTTTTTCAGGGAATAGTATAAAGGTGAAATAATTTTCAGAAACAGATATACTTCCCAGCATTCTAAAGTAATCTCATGGATAGTCAGATATCATATTCTCAAAACAAACAATATATTGGCTTCCGGATTTTTAATATCATTCTTTACCCAATTAACTTACCTGATCTTATTTATGCTGGTCTGAAAGCCAACCTATATATACAACAAAAGCTCCTAGACAGGAGCTTTATAAGTAAAAAAGCCTTTCGTTTGAAAGGCTTTTTTTGTGCATTATTCTCTGTTTTTCAACATGATCCAGCCAGACCAGTTCATCTGAGTTTTAGATTTTGGATATTCGTAAGTAAACTTATACCAATAGGTTGCAGTTGGCAGTCTTTTACCAAGTAAAGTTCCGTCCCAAACCGGAGTTTCTTTTGAGAACCTGAACACCTCAACTCCAAATCTGTCATAAACAGAACCTGTGAAATTTTTAAACTGCCCCAAAGACTTCAGATCCAAGACATCATTGATCCCATCATTATTAGGGGTAATAAAATTATTGATCTGTAATGTAAAGAAGTCAAAAGTTCCTATACAATGAGTCCCTACTCTTCTCACCAGAATTGTATAATTGGTATTATCCAGAAGTCCGGTAAACACATTAGACTCCTGCCATGTAATCCCTTGGTCAATAGAATATTCAAGACTACTTGGAGTATTGTTCATTGGAGGGTTTATTGCAGTAACTGTCAGTGTTTTTTTAGATGTCTGATAGTCTACCCCGGTCACATAAGGGATAGCGGCTCCCATCACTTGAGCTGAGAAGATCTTTTTACAGTATCCGTTATCAATTTCAACTGTATAGATTCCCCATTTATCAACGTCTATCTTTTGTGTAGTAGCTCCAGTACTCCATTTATATTTATAATTTTTTCCTGCACCTGCATCCAGGGTTACAATATCTCCGTCACATATTTCGACATCTTTTAACGGACTTTTAATTTCAGGAACTACTTCAATTCGTATAGTGGCAGGATTAAGGGATTTACATCCTTTTGCTCCTATTGCATATACACTGAACACAGTAGTCTGATGTAGTGTAACCGTTTGTATATTGCCTGTTCCCGAGAAATTATCCCAAAGATAGGTATCTCCACCTTCAGCGGTAAGTGTTACACTTTCTCCCGGGCATATTTGTATAGCGGATGTTTTTAATTTGGCAACCGGTGTCTCTTCTTTAAATAATTTTAATTCAACTATTTTTCTACAGAAACCACCATTTGAAACCACTACATATAAAATCTGGCCGTCAGTACCGTCATAATTCAGAATATTCTGGATATAATTATTATTTTCAGCCAAAGCATCTGCTTGATCTTCATAAAACTTAAATACAGCTCCCGGTGTTGTGCTAATTGTTGGTTTAATGGTACTTAAATCAAAAGTAGTAATATCGGGTGTGCTGCAGAGCAGTAATGTAGCATCATGTGCTTCCGGAGTGGTTCCTCCGTGAATTTCTATGGAAGCTTTACCCGGACAAGGGTTTCCGGGAACACTTACTTCAATAGTATAAGTTCCCGGCTGTATGGCAGTTACAACGTTGGTTGTAGCGTTAGGAATCAATGTTCCATTATAATACCATTGGTATTGCAGGTTGGGATCATTTACAGAAGCAGTAAGCACCTGAGGTACATTATCACATACATTAATGTCACTAGGTAATTTTGTTCCTCCAGGACCTAAAAGATCTACCCCAATATTAAAAGAACCTCCTTCCAGAAATACTGCGGAATCGTAACTATTGTCAAGATAATCTGCAATAACCATTTTAAAATGATATTGCTGTCCAGCTACTACGTCTGCAACAGCTGTAAGCGGAACTGTTCTTCCATTAAAATTGGTAACAACACTGGGATTATTATACCCTCCAAAATATTGCTCATTAACAGCACCACAAGAAGTTCCTATCGCCGGGTGAATGTTGGTGATACTTACCGGTCCGGCACCTCCAGGCAATACTGCCATGTTCGTATAAGGGCCGCCTGCTGTAGGTTTCAATAATATAATAAATGCATCTGCATATTTACAGGGAAATGTCCCTGTATATTCGTCAGAGGCAATCAAATAATTAAATTTAATTTGAGAGGTTGTAGGAACAAAGTCAAACTCCAGAATCACTGCATCATTCAAATCATCTGCAGGCACTCCAATAACCTGTGCAAGATCACTGTCAGTTCCTCCTCCATTGGTATCATTGTTACTGGCTTCAAAACTATTGCCTGCCTTTCTTGCATACCCTGTAGAAAGTACAATCCCGTCTTTAAAAGGAAAATTTGTAGTTCCTTTATGGAAATATCCCCAGGCTCTATCAGCTTCTCCTACAGCATGATTAGGGGTTATTTTCACATTGGTAACGTTAGGGGTAACACAAGTGTTTGTTCCTGATGAAATCAATACATCTTTCACCAATTTTTCTATTGTAAAACTGGATTCCGGATATCCAGGAGCGTTCACATCAATAAAAGCTCCTGCCTTTTTAGACTGGGCAGATGCCTGCTTTTTTATGGGCTGTCTGGGTTGTTGATTTTGAGAAAACGAAAAATTCGAGATAAATAAAAAAAACAAACAAAGCGGTAGGTATCTTGTCATAATATTTTTGTTTCAACAAATTTAATTTTTTTTTAAATATACAATACACATATTTATATTTTTTATAAAAAAACTACAACATTTCAAACAACAATTAGCAATTATAAACAATATAACCATTTTTAACAAAATGATAATTCAAATTCAAAATATAATTTATAAAATTCACCACTATTCAAAAAAACATAATAAAAATATTATCCTTATACAAAACAATAAATAGCAAAACCCCTCATCAATGAAGGGTTTTGCTATTTATTAAATATTTTCTTAAATAATTTTAATTTCTATTTTTCAATAAAATCCAACCTGACCGTTGTTCCAGTTTTTTATTTGCAGGATTTTCCCATTGAACCCTATACCAATAAGTTCCTGTAGGTAAATTAATTCCTTTCAGAGACCCTCGCCATATAACATCTCCTTTGGTTGCCTTGAAGACCTCAGCGCCATATCTATCAAAGATAGAAGCAGCAAAATCTTTATATCCACTGATTCCGCTAAAGTCTATTGTATCATTTTTACCATCCATATTAGGAGTAATCGCATTGCTCAATACAAAGGTGAAGTAATCTATGGAAGTTCCACATTTTGCATTTTTCACCCTAACCATCAAATGATACATTGTATTATCCAAAACTCCACCAAATACATTTGAGTCCTGCCACGTCAATCCATTATCTATAGAGTATTCCAATGTTCCTCCTGTTGGATTACTTGCTGTAAGCGTAAGGGTATTCTTATTATGTACCACATTGATAATTTCAGGAAGATCAGGATTAATAAGCTGCGCCGTAAAGACCTTAGAGCATACTCCATTACTGATGGTTACAGAATATGTTCCCGCAATTTTTGTAGTAATCGTCTGTGTAGTAGCTCCTGTACTCCATAGATAGGTGTAGTTTGGTCCCGCTCCGGCATCAAGGGTTCCACTATCTCCTGCACATACATATACATTTTCCAATGTAGAAACAATAGCAGGAACTACTTCAATTTTTATTTTGGCAGGATCAACAGAGCTACATCCATTCCCTCCCAGTGCATATACGGAATACTCTGTTGTAACTGTAGGGGTTACCACCTGTGTATCTCCATTTCCTGTAAGCCCTACCCAATTATAGGTAACTCCACCTGTAGCAGTAAGTGTAACAGATTCACCAGCACATATTTTAACTTTATTCGCGGAAACTCCAGCTATTGGTGGCCCTACCTGAACGGTAACAGTTGCTGGTGTAGCAGAGGCACATCCATTAGCTCCAATAGCCGTTACAGTATATGTTGTAGTGACTGTTGGAGATACAGTTTGTGTATTTCCTGTACCTGTAAGTCCATTGCCCCAAACATAGGTATTTCCGCCAGAAGCTGTTAATGTTACGGATTCTCCCTCACAGATACGGGACTGAGATGACACAAGCGCTGCAACCGGTTTTACAGTATCCTGAGTTACAGTTACCGTTGAAGTATATGAACAGTTTAGATTTCCAGGCTGAAATACATTGGTAACGGTTAATGTATATGTACCACCTGCATTAACTACAGGAGTAAGGGTATTAGCCCCAGACACAATACTTCCTCCCACAGTAGTCCAGGTAATAGTAGATCCGGCCGGTACTACAGAAGCAGATGCATTGAGTGTAACTTGAGGTGTTGTACAGGTAACAGTCTGCGGTGCAGCTATTGTTAAGGTTATTTCTGCAGTTCTCAGTAATTGAAGGGAAACTACATAACTACAACCTCCATTACTCACTCTTACATAAATTGTCTGGTTTGCTGATGTAGGTGAATAGCTTGTAGGAGCTACAATAAAATTACCATTACCGGCATTTGCATCGTTTTGGTTTACATAATAGGTAAACGTAACTCCTGTTGCTGTAGTGATCTGCCCCTCTGATTCTTTAAGATTATACGTTAATCCCGGCTGATAACATTTATGCAATATGGCATTTTGTGCTGTAAATGGTTCGGACACTTCAATAGTGATAGTAGCCGGAGTTTGAGAAGCACATCCATTAGCCCCGATAGCGGTTACACTATATGTTGTAGTAACTGTGGGAGATACGGTTTGTGTATTTCCATTCCCGGGAAGACCGCCACCCCAATTATAGGTTGCCCCTCCTGAAGCGGTAAGTGTTACGGATTCTCCTTTACAAATTTTTAACTTAGTAGCTGTAAGGGATGGATTAGGCGGAGCACTATTACCCGTCACCGTTACTGATCCTACAGCTGTACAATTAATATTTCCAGGCTGATATACCTGAGATATTGTTAACGTATATGTTCCCGGTGCATTAATGACAGGGTTTAAAGTATTTCCTCCTGAAACTATATTCCCTCCTGTAGTAACCCAGTTAAATGTTGCTCCGGCGGGATAAACTGAAGCTGAAGCATCCAGTGTAATCTGAGAATTGGCACAAGTCAATACTGTAGGAGGTACAACGGATACCGTCATTTGAGGAGCCTTCACCAAAGTCAGCTCTGCTACTTTGGCACAGAACCCATTCAACACTCTTACATATACCTTTCCTCCTGCACTCTGATAAGCTGCAGGATTAGGAATTGTATTGGCATTACCTGCATCTGCATCTGCCTGTGTTGTATAATAAGTAAAGGTTGCACCTGGTGTTGTACTTATTGCAGGCTGTGCTACAGGTAAATTAAATGTTGCATTTCCCGCAACATAGCAGGCTGTTAATGTAGCATTCTGCACAGTAGGAGAAGTTCCGCCCACAACAGTAATACTTGCTTCTCCGGGACACGAACTTCCCTGTATATACACTTTAACTGTATATACACCAGGTTGTGTTGCTGTATAGCTGGCATTGGTTGCTCCGGCAATAGGATTATTATTCAAAAACCATTGATAGGTTACATTAGGCACCTGTACAGAAGCGGTAAATGTTTGCGGTGCATTATCACACATATTTACTGAGTTGGGAAGCTTTACTCCACCCGGCCCAAGAATATTTACTCCCAAATCAAATGATCCCGCATCCAAAAACACTGCCGAATCATAATTAGCATCCTGAAAATCAGCTAATACCATTTTAAAATGGTAAGTCTGCCCAGGAACTACGGTTGCTTTTGCAGTTAAAGGAATAGTACGACCTTCAAAATTAGTTTCAATTTTAGGATTACTGTTTGTACCACCGTAATACACTTCATTCTTAGGTGAGCAATTCGGATATCCCGGACGAATATTCGTTACACTCACTGGCCCAGCCCCACCTGGAAGCACTGCTAAATTGGTATAAGTAGGGTCTCCCACTTTTTTCAAAAATAAAGCAAAACCATCTGTAATATTACATGGGAAGTTATCCTGATATTCTTTAGAAGCAAATAAATATTTAAAAGTAATTTCAGTAGAAATTGCAACAAAATCAAACTCTATATAGGTAGCGTTATTCAGTTTATCAGGAGGAATACCTAAAGCCCCTGCAAGGTCACTATCACCGCTTGGTCCAAGATCATCATTAAGATCTGCAACTGGAAAATTCCCCGCATTTTTCGCAAATCCTGTGGAAAGAATAATCCCTTTATTGAATGGGAAACCGGTAGTTGCCTTATTAAAATATCCCCAGCTTCTGTTTGGATTAGATGGTGGTAAATTAGGATATACCACTACATTGCTTACGTTGTTACTGGCACATCCCCCACCTGAAATGAGGACATCCTTTACAAGCTGAGTAATACTGTAAGATGACTCAGGATAATTGGAAGTGTTTATATCTATAAAAGCTCCGGATTTGGCAGTGGCACCATTATTTTTGGGGAGCACACTTTTTTTCACCACTCTGTTCTGGGCAAAAATAAAGCTTCCTATAAAAACAAAAAATAACACTAAAAATAAACTTCCTTTCCTCCTATTTAACATTTTATATTATTTTAAACAAAAATACTATTTTTTTTGATTGAAATTCAATTTAACATTATTTACATTATTACTAATTCAAATTTATTTATCGTAGAATATCAACTTTATTTATTTTAATATCACAAAAAAAGACTGACAAAACAGTCAGTCTTTTAATTATCATTTTAAATTATTCTATATTTTTAAGCAGGATCCAACCTGTTTTCACTGTTGGTAATTTGCTTGCAGGGTCTTCAAAGGTAACCTGATACCAGTATGATGAGGACGGCAGTCGTTTCCCCTGGAAAAAGCCATCCCAATATGGCCTTACTTTTTCAGCCCTGAACACTTCTTTTCCGTAGCGGTCAAAGATCATCCCACTGAAATTCTTATATCCGATTATTCCTCTGAAATCAATAATATCATTAATATTATCACCATTTGGAGTAATTACATTTTTCATCACAAAAGTAAAGTACTCAATAAAACCTACACAGCTTGTATTTTTCACTCTAACACGAATTGCGATGATTTCATTTTTAGGCACATTGGTAAACGTATTTGAAGTCTGCCATGTAAGCCCGTTATTCACAGAATATTCCAATATCCCATTACTAGGATTACTTGCTGTAAGGATCATGGTTCCTCTGTCATTATAATTAACATTGATAATTTCAGGAACAATAGCTTTTATAACCTGTGTTTTAAATTCCTTAGAACATACTCCATTATTAATGGTTACTGTATATTCTCCTGGCTTATTCACTGAAATAGACTGTGTTTTTTCACCAGTATTCCATTCATATGTATATTCCGGACCCGCTCCTGCATCCAAAGTAATTCTGTCTCCTTCACAGATATGACCACCCTTTAATGTAGAAACAATAGCAGGTACAACTTCTATAGTTACTTCTGCAGGTTTTGCAGACTTACATCCCTGAGCTCCGATGGCATACACAGAATACGTTGTTGTTTTCGTTGGGCTTACCGTTCTTGTTCCATCTGTAACAGAAGCGGTATCTTTCCATTCATAGGTTACTCCTCCAGTTGCTGTCATCAATACAGATTCTCCTACACAGATCTTCACTTTTGCAACATTAAGACCAGCAATCGGTGTTGCTTCCTTTTGCAGGGTTAATGTTGCCATTCTGCTACAAAACCCTCCATTCGTAACAAGAACATGCAATACCTGGCCATCTGTTCCGTCATAGGTAGTCGGATTTTTAATATAGTTGTTATTTTGAGCCTGTGCATCTGTGAGTGTAGTATAAAAACGGGTTACTGCTCCCGGTGTTGTAGTAATCATTGGGATTGCAGTCTCTAAATTAAAAGTAGTAACGGTAGGAGTTGTACAAAGCTTAAGCACAGCATCCTGTACTGTAGGGCTTGTTCCTCCAATAACAGTAATTTTAGCTTCTCCCGGACACTGACTTCCAGGGACCATTACTTTTATGGAATACACTCCCGGCTCAGTGGCAATATATGCAATATTGGTTGCTCCTGGAATTAAAACTCCATCTTTATACCATTGGAAAGTCATCCCCGGAACCAGTTCCATATGAGCTTTTAAGGTCTTAGGGGTATTATCACACATATTGATGGTAGGAGGCAGATTTGCTCCGGTTTCATCTACAATTTTAACTCCGATATCAAATGATCCTCCTTCCAGGAAAACAGCAGAATCTAAGCTATGATCTTTAGCATCTGCAATAACCATTTTGAAATGATAAGTTTCTCCGGGAATTACAGTTGCAATTGCAGTCAAAGGAATAGTTTTCCCAGCATAATTGATTCCTAAATGCGGGACATTAATCCCTCCAAAATATGCTTCATTGATTGGGCCACAAGGAAAGTTAGGTCCTGTCGGAACAATATTCGTAGCGCTCACGGGCCCTGCACTTCCAGGTAAAACCGCTAAATTAGTATAAGTAGGGTCTCCCACTTTTTTCAGTAAAAGGGCAAAAGCATCTGAGAAACCAGTACATGGATACCCGCCGGAATATTCCTCGGAAGCAAATATATAATTAAATCTTACCTGAGTAGAATTAGGAACAAAATCAAATTCAAGTGATACTGCATCTTTTAATTCTACAGTAGCGTTAGTGGCTGCAACAAGATCAGGATCACTCTCTGAACCCGTTTCTTTACTCATACTATCATTAAAGGCATTTCCTGCATCTTTTGCATAACCGGTAGTCAGTACAATTCCATCCTTAAAAGGGAAATTTGCAGTTCCTCTGTTGAAATACCCCCAAAATCTATTGGGATCAAAGATTGTATGATTAGGAGATACGGTAACGTTAGTAATATTTGCTGTTGTACAGGTACTTCCTCCATTAATCAGAATATCTTTTACCAGCTGTTCCGGAAAGTAACCTGTTGCCGGATAGGGAGGTACATTTACATCTATAAAGTTTCCGGCTTTCAAACTTGCCCCTGTAGGTTTTATTTTTGCAGGCTTTCTGCTGGGACCAACCTGTGAGAATACAGAAGAAGAAGTCAGTAAAAAAGCCAAAAGAAAAAAGTAGTGTTTAAATCTATAATGCAACATTTTAATTTGATTTTGTTCAAATGTAGCAAAAATAACAATATCAAATCAGCATTCCAGACACTTATTATTCAATTTTACATAAAAATTCACAATAAATATATTTTATTTTTAAACTAATTGCAAATAAAAAGATATTCAATCATAAAAAAGCAGACCAATAAAATTGATCTGTCTTTCTATATTTTAGAATTTTTTTTGCTAATTCCCTATTCTTCTTTTTTTAGTTCGTCAATCTCATTCCTTAATTGAGCAATAATATCCTTTAAGGCTTTTATTTCATTTTTATTTGAATTCACATTGCTTTTCAGGATAACATTTTTGGCTTTTTCATTGTGATCTTCCTCATCTTCCTCATCATTAATTTCTTCTATATCTTCCTGGATGTCTTCTATATCTTCATTAATCTCTTCAATATCCTCACTGATCTCCTCAATGTCTTCGCTGATTTCCTCGATATCTTCCTGAATATCTTCAATATCTTCACTGATTTCTTCAATATCCTCCTGGATATCTTCAATTTTTTCGTGGCTTTTATTAACCGACATCTGAATGAAAATCGCCAGATAGATAGCTTCCAGGGAAAGCACTGTGGTAAGGATCAGAAGCATTTTATCAAAATCCACAATGTTCAGCATCGGAAGAAGAAAGGAAGTAATAAACAACAAGGTGTGCACGATCAAGGATTGAATAGATCCTATCCATGAGGTTATACTGTCTGCTATTTTTTCCAGAACTTCTGTTTTTTCGTTATATTTTTTCATCCTTTTAATTTTTACAACAGTTCTTTGGTTACTCCTAATCCAAACAGGGCAAAATCATATTTTGCAGGATCTTTATCATCAAATTTCCTGATGGTAATATCCAATTCCTCCACTGTTTTCCAGTCATTCTGCGTCCTTTCCAGCAATCCCAGCTTTCTTGAGATATTTCCGGTATGTACATCTAACGGAATAGACAGGTATTTCTGATCAATATCTTTCCAGATTCCAAAATCCACTCCCCGTTTGTCTTTACGCACCATCCATCTCAGAAACATAATAATTCTTTTGGCGGAAGAGTTCTTGTAAGGTGAACTGATATGTTTATGGCTTCTATGCTTTTCCTGTTCAAGAAAACCGCTTCTGAATCGTTCTATGGCATGCTGGAAATTGGTTTCAGATTCTTTTACTTTAAACAGTTCTTCCAGGCTTTCATTTTCTTGATAAACCCTATTGAACTGCTTGATAAAATAGGAAAAATCTTCTCCGTTAAAGGTCCTGTGAATGCTTTTATCCTGAATATCTTTCAAATCTTTTTCAGAGTAATTCATTACAAAATCGTAAGGAGAATTTCCCATAATATCCAGTATTTTATTGGCTGAGTTGATGATAGATTTCCTGTTACCCCAGGAAATGGTTGCCGCCAAAAAACCTGCAATTTCAATATCCTGTTTTAATGAAAAACGATGCGGAATCTGTATCGGATCATTTTCTATAAAATCAGGAGCGTTATATTGGTCTGCCTTTTCATCCAGAAAGCTTCTAAGCTCTTCAAACTTCAACATATTCTTTTAAATTTTTACACTTTCCAGAGCTTTTGGAAGGAATGAATTAGGGAAAATGTTTCTTGCTTCATCTGTAAACACCGTTAAATCTGCGTATCTGTTGGAGAAATGTCCAAGGATCAGTTTTCCTACCTGAGCTTTTTGTGCAATGGTTGCTGCTTCCAGGGCTGTGGTATGCCCGGTATAATCTGCCATTTCCTTCAGATCATGCAGGAAGGTAGATTCGTGATATAGAACCGTAGCATTTTTAATGATAGGAATAACACTTTCCAGATATCGGGTATCACTACAAAACGCATAAGATACGGATGGAGCCGGATCAGTAGTTAGCACTTCGTTTTTAAGGACATAACCATCGCTTAAGACAAAATCTTTTCCTGCTTTTATATTATGATAATCACATGATTCAATTTCGCTGTACTTCGCAATTTCCTTCATATTCAGATGTCTGTCTTTTGGTTTTTCTTTAAAAAGATACCCGTTACAGTAGATCCTGTGATCCAGAGGAATGGTATACACCTCTACTCTATTATCTTCATAGATCTTTTCTGAATAATCTTTATCTAATTCATGATAAACCACTTCAAAACCACGATGGGTTTCTGTAATCTGAAAAATAGTTTCCAGCATCTTTTTAATTCCTTTCGGACCATAAACATGCAATGGATTTTCTCTTCCCAAAAGGCGGAAAGAAGCAATAAGTCCGGGAAGTCCGAAACAATGGTCTCCGTGAAGGTGAGAAATAAAAATATGGTTAATTTTTGAAAATCTGGCTTTTGCTTTTCTCAGCTGTACCTGTGTTCCTTCTCCACAATCGATCAGAAAGTGTCTTTCTTCCATCTCCAGCAGTTGGGCTGTGGGCGAGGAATTGATGGTCGGAATCGCAGAATTAAAACCTAATATTGTTAAATAAGTACTCAAATCAATAGTTTCTTGTAACAAATGTACGACAGAATTTTTAAAACATATATTTTCCCTTTACATTTCAACAGGAAATGCATAAAAAAAACCACTTCTCCATAAAGGAAAAATGGCTTTTACTTATCTGTAATATTGGCTACTTTACTTTTAAAAAGTCCATAAACAGATCTAATGCCTGCTTACGGTGGCTGATCTTGTTTTTATCTGCTGGTTCCATTTCTGCAAAGGTTCTGTCATATCCTTCAGGAACAAAGATCGGGTCATATCCGAATCCTTTGAACCCTTTATTTTCAGTTAATAGATTTCCGTGAACTCTTCCTTCAAAATATTGTGCTCCATTTTCATCATAATAACATAAAACAGTAACAAAGTAAGCTTTTCTGTTTTCTATTCCCTGCATTTCCTCTAACACTTTTTCGATATTTTTAGCGAAATCGTGATCTCCTGCATAACGGGCAGAAAATATTCCCGGTCTTCCATCTAAAGACTCTACAACAAGTCCACTATCATCACCCAAGCTAGGAACTCCTGTCTTT
Organism: Chryseobacterium contaminans; assembly: GCF_001684955.1. Classification (GTDB taxonomy): domain Bacteria; phylum Bacteroidota; class Bacteroidia; order Flavobacteriales; family Weeksellaceae; genus Chryseobacterium; species Chryseobacterium contaminans. The sequence goes on from NZ_MAYF01000079.1 coordinate 30,432, forward strand.
TCAAAGCAGTATTTGGCTTTAATAAGAGCATTGGCATGGAAAGAATCACCATCTTCAACAATTTCTTCGTGAATATTATAATCTGTAAGGCTTTTCACAATACAGTCATTCCCTAAAATCTGCTGAATCTCTTCTTTTTTATGCTCATTGTGGGTAGCTACCAATAATTCCATTTCTATATTCATTTTCAATTTTACTTATTAACTGTGGCTGATTACATTTCAGCGTAATGTACTTTATATTTCTTCATAAAAAGATAGTAGAATAAAGAAAAAAGTACAGCTCCTAAGGCTAAGATCAGCCATTCTGAAACATGAAACACTTTGGCAAAACTTTCATCTTTACCATATAGCACCAATAATGACAATGTAAGATTATTAAATGCATGCAGGAGTATCGGCATCAGTAAGGATTTTGTTTTATGATATACTAATCCAAGCACACATCCCAGCATCACAGCACTGATAAACTGCCATGGATTTCCGTGAACAATTCCAAAAATAATGGATGCATATACAATAGCTTTCCACGGCTCTACCCCTTTATTTATGAGCCCTTTCTGAATAATCCCCCTGAAAATAATTTCTTCAAAAATAGGAGCCATAATTACCGTCATGATAATCATCACTACCGGATTATCTGTTAATGAGCTCATAAGCTGAGTAAAATATTCATAGAAGTCTCCGAAAAAAGGGCCTGTTGTAGGAATCAGCGTTGTTGTAAACTCTGAGATAAACATCATCCCGGCCATCATCGGAAAAATAAGAAGATAAGTGGAAAAGTTAACAGAGGAAAGATTAAAATTAAGTTTCTTTTGGGTAGTCCTTCTCACAATAAAAAAATCGAAGAAAGCAATTGCAGTAACAAATCCTACAGAATTGGCAACCATAAGAAACCAGTCTTTCAATTCAAGGTTTTCTTTGAAAACCACTTTCCAAAAGGTACTGAATAAAGACACAGCCATCGTTCCCACAAATAATCCAACCACTAAAGTAACAGCGCCCAGCCATGTGAAAGTAAACTTCGGATACCTGCTATTTTCCATTCTTTTTCTCTGTAAAAGTTTATGGAAACAAAGATAATTTTTTTGAATGCCACAGGCAACTAAAAAAGAAAATACTTAAATTAGCCTAATTGCCATGAATATCACAAAAATAAATACAGAAATACCTTTTCCCAGTCTTGAATCTAAAGTTAACGGGTCGGCTACTTCCCTTCTCCAGATCACATTCTTTGGATTATTCCTGCTCTTCTTCTGTCTTTTTGTTCTTGGCCCTGCTTATGGGATTTATAAAAGAGGATGGGAAGCTATGCTTTCGGCAACCTTAGTATGCTGGACCATTTCATTGTTGATTTTGATTCCCGTTATCCGATATTATATTATTAAAAGAAAAAGGCTATCTAATAAAATTGTAGTGAATAACCTGGGACTTTTATTTTACAATTCAAAAAATGAAGTGACAGAACAGATTTTATATGCTGAACTTCGTTCTTCAAAACAAAATTTTGACATTTATATGGTTACCCCGATAGGTTCAAGCATCAATCCTTTCCTGGAGGTCATCCTACAACAAGAGAAAAAGGATAACGATATCAAACGTATTGATATGAATCTACCTCTGCATGTTGTAAAGAATAAAGTTGCATTATATGCCCATTTTATTCATGGAATTTCTGTTTTTCGCCCTGATTTAAAAATAGATCCAATGACTCTCAGAACTTTTTCTATTGATCCGAATACATGGGAAATTAACAGACGTAAAGGAATTTCACGGGGGAGCTGGCTTTTCATTTTAGCAGTGATTGTCGCTCTTGGTATCATTACAGGGCTTACATTTTTAATCATTGAAATTAAAAACTGATATGACAGAGAAATTCCAGACCGTTGTCTCTAAAGTTAATAAGCCCATTACTTATCTTCTGACGGGAATGTTGTGGCTGGTCATCATCATTATTGTGACCGTCATGGGAGTAATTTCCGAAAATATGTATAGTCATTTCAGACGCTATATAGAAGATGATCTCAGTACTTTTTTCATTCTTATTTTTGCCCAGCTTCTATTACTATTTTGCGGTATAGCTCTGGTAATGTCTTTGACTTATCGAAAAAAAGAAAAGATCCGGAAAGCTGTTATTGATGAAAAAGGAGTTACTTTTTACAACAGTGAAGACCATGTAGTTCATACCATTTTGTATAGTGAACTCCAGCAGTCTAAGCAGTCATTAAGTGATGCCTCTATGCATACAACAACAGGAAGACATTCTAAATCCTATCTGAAAATTTATCTTAAAAATAAAACAGGTGACATTGTATTAACCAATATAAATTTCAATTTTGAGTATGTTATCCTGAGTAATCAGTTTGAAATGTACCGTCAGTTTTTAAGAGGAATCCAATGTTTTCGTCCAGATCTGACGATAAGCCGGCAGACTATTGAAGAGTACCATCTCACACCAGGCTTCCCCCCAGTAAAAAACTTTGAAGCATTTGAATATATTATAGCCGGGTTCTTTACGCTTACTATTCTTGGATTAATTTATACTATTTCGTTGCTGTTTTAAATTTCTATTTAAAGATAATGATATCTTTCACTACATTATCATAGCATCCGGGCCATATTGTATGAATTTAAATTTGAAAACCTCGTAAAAAATCACGATTTTTGCAACTTCAAAATACGATATGTCAGACTTAATCAAAGAAATACAAAAAAGAAAGACCTTCGGGATCATTTCCCACCCGGATGCCGGAAAAACTACCCTTACGGAAAAACTACTTCTTTTCGGGGGTGCAATCCAGGAAGCGGGTGCGGTAAAATCCAACAAAATAAAAAAAGGAGCTACTTCCGACTTTATGGAAATTGAAAGACAGAGAGGAATCTCTGTAGCCACTTCCGTCCTGGCTTTTGAATATAGAGACCATAAAATCAACATTCTCGATACCCCTGGTCACAAGGACTTTGCTGAAGATACGTACAGAACTTTAACAGCTGTAGATTCAGTAATTGTTGTAATTGACGTTGCAAAAGGGGTTGAGGAACAAACTGAAAAATTAGTTCAGGTTTGTAGAATGAGAAACATTCCGATGTTGGTATTCATCAACAAACTTGACCGTGAAGGTAAGGATGCTTTTGATCTTTTGGATGAAGTAGAACAGAAATTAGGATTAACGGTTTGTCCACTTTCTTTGCCAATTGGTATGGGAAGCGACTTCCAGGGAATTTATAATATCTGGGAAAACAATATCCAGTTGTTCCTGGAAGAGAAAAAACAGAAAGTTGGAGATTCTATTAAGTTTGATGATATTAACGATACTTCAATAGATGATGTTATTGGTGAAAAAGCAGCTGCTACTTTAAGAGAAGAGCTTGATCTGATTCAGTCTGTTTACCCGGAGTTTAATCGTGAAGATTATATGAAAGGTGATTTACAGCCTGTATTCTTTGGTTCTGCTTTGAATAATTTCGGAGTTCGTGAATTACTGGATGCGTTCATCGATATTGCTCCGATGCCACAACCTAAAGAAAGTGATACCCGTTTAGTGAAGCCTGAAGAAAGCGCTTTTACAGGATTTGTTTTCAAAATCCACGCGAATATGGACCCTAAACACAGAGACAGATTAGCTTTCGTAAAAATTGTTTCCGGAACATTCAGAAGAAACGAAAACTATCTGTTGGTAAGAGAAGGTAAAAAGATGAAATTCTCTTCCCCAAATGCTTTCTTTGCTGATAAAAAAGAAGTTGTGGAGGAAAGTTTCCCTGGAGACATCGTTGGTTTACATGACACAGGAAGTTTCAGAATTGGTGATACTTTGACTGGCGGTGAAAAACTGAGCTTCAAAGGAATTCCAAGCTTCTCTCCGGAACATTTCCGTTATATCAACAACAACGATCCGCTTAAAGCTAAGCAATTGGCAAAAGGTATCGATCAGCTGATGGATGAAGGGGTTGCGCAATTATTTACTCTGGAGATGAACGGAAGAAAGATCATCGGAACTGTTGGAGCCCTTCAGTATGAGGTTATCCAGTACCGTCTGGAACATGAATATGGTGCAAAATGTACTTATGAACCTCTATCTATGCACAAAGCATGTTGGGTAGAAGCAGATGAGAAATCTGAAGAGTTTAAAGAATTTGCGAGATTAAAGCAGAGATTCCTTGCCAGAGACAAATACAATCAATTGGTATTTTTAGCGGATTCTTCTTTTACTATTCACATGACCCAGGAGAAATTCCCGAATGTGAAGCTTCACTTCATTAGTGAGTTTAGAGAGAGTTAATTAAAAGCTAAAATTGCTTAAAAAATAGGTCCGCAGAAGTTTTTTCTGCGGATTTTTTATTACCACCCCGTCAAAAATTCTTTGAATTTTTGCCATCCCTCCGAAGGAGGGGAATTATCACGTCTTCAATTGTAATACTTGCCACTGCTGGAATGTTCAAAATCTAATATTCAATATAAAAACATTTTGTAAATCTTTTGTAAAATAAATACAAAATACTGAAAACATTACAGTTATCATTTTACTATTAGAATACACTCCATTTACAAGTGCATCGGAAACTTCATCGCTAATTTTACTTCATCAAAAAAAATAATGTTATGAAAAAGTACATATTACTCGCTGCTATATCAGGTGCTTTTATTGCATGCAGTCAAAAAGGTGAAGTTTCCCAATCTAAAATTGAAGAAGCTATACATAGTGCAGACAGTGCCGCTACTGTTGCTTCAGAAGCTATTGATCAAGCACATAAAACCGCTAATCAGGCTCTTGATTCAGCAAGTATCCGAATACAAGATATTGAAGGGGCTAAAAACGATATTCAGGATAAAATAGAACGTACTTCCAAAATGGTGGATTCATTATCGGATAAAATTGCGGCTACCAAACTAGAATCAAAGATTGAGAAAAAGGATTCTACTGATAAGAAATCCGAGAAAGCAGTAACACATGTTACAGCTCCAAAAGTAATTAAGGAAACCAAAATCATTTACAAAGAAAAACCACAGAATGACAGCTACGAACTGAGTATGCCAAAAGATAAAATGGTGAAAACAGGATATCTTGTAGTGCGTGCAGATAATGCAGAAACGGTAAAAGAAATTATCAGAGAAGAAGCCATTAAAAACAATGGATATGTTAAAAGTGAAAACCAGTCTTATACTGAATCAGCGAATCCGCGTGATGAAAACCAAAAAGTTTACAGTCTGAACATTAAAGTTCCCATTCAGCATTTTGATGGATTAATGGAAGCTTTAAACAGCAATATAGGAGATATCGAAACCAGAGATATTCAGGTTACTGGAAGGAATTACGCAGACAATACTATTTGCAGTATCGATGTCAATATCACCGATAAAACTGAAGCAGAAAAGGAGCCTAAAACTTTTGGCGGAAAATCACTGGCTGCTATTGAATCCGGCTGGGATGTAATTACTTCAATCTTCCTGTTTCTTCTCCCATTATGGCCGGTATTTCTGATTGGAGGTATTGGATACTATTTTTATAAAAAGAAGCAAAATAACATTCCTAATAAAGATTCTCATTAGGATTTCAAAATCCATCCTTGTGATGGATTTTTTGTTTTTTGGGGTTGATTTTTATTTTTAACCACAGATTTTACGGATTGTCACAGATCTTTTTGCTTTGATTATTGGATGAGATTGCTTCGCTACGCTCGCAATGACAAGCTTGTGATATTTGTGAAGTGGGATTTGTGTTTTAATTTTAGGTTTTGGCTAAAGCCAATGGAATTTGATGATTTATTTATTTGGCTGGGCTAAAGCCCACCCCTATTGATGTTGATATGTGGATGGATAGCTGATGATTAATAACAACATTGGTCCTACTTATCTTTTTAAAATGTATGAGATGAGATCCTTACAGGATGACAAAATTCGGGGGAGATACAGAAGTTGTGATGCAAAAACTCTTCGATTAATATAGTAAAGCAAATATTGATACTTAACAGTAATATCATTCATCATTCATCATTCATCATTACTTATTACTCATTACTTATTACTCATTACTTATTACTCATAAAAATAGCCCCGATAGCAACGGTTACCCCGCAGCATGGATTGGACACGGTCCGGCGCGAGGAGTATGAGTGGATAGCGGGAAAAGCTCCTAAAAAGAAAAGGCCTCCAAAACGGAAGCCTTTTGCATTATTTCATGTTCACAACTTTGTCTACGACAAACTTTGTATTTCCTCTCCACGGAAGAGCACCATTGTATTCTTTGTAATGAAGGTCAAAGGTTTTACCACTGTTGGTTTCCAATTGTTTGAAAACTTCAGGGTCGTCTACGGAGAATTCAAACTCATAGCTTGTAATACCTCCTGTTTTCCCTTTTCCAAATCCTTCCTGAATCAGTTTACCTTCATAGGTTTTGAAGATATAGCCTTTTTTCATGGCATAATTCAGGTATCCGGATTTTACGCCTTCTCCAAATACGAAGAAGAACTTATACCATACAAATACTCCTAACAATAGCAGTATAACGCCGAGGGTAATCCACAAAGATTTTTTCATAGAGTGTGTGTTTTGTTAATTCTTATTTTGCGATGCTTCTTGAGATCACTATTTTCTGGATTTCAGAAGTTCCTTCGTAGATCTGAGTGATTTTCGCATCTCTCATTAATCTTTCTACGTGGTATTCCTTCACATATCCGTATCCACCATGGATCTGTACCGCTTCAATAGTAGTATCCATTGCCACCTGAGAAGCATATAGTTTTGCCATAGCTCCACTTTCAGAGATATCTTTTCCAGCATCTTTCTCACAAGCTGCTTTGAAACATAACATTCTTGCTGCAGTGATCTGAGTAGCCATATCTGCTAATTTGAATGCGATAGCCTGGTGATTGATGATCTCAGTTTTGAAAGCTTTTCTTGTTTTAGCATATTTAAGAGCCAATTCGTAAGCTCCTGAAGCAATTCCTAACGCCTGAGAAGCGATACCGATTCTACCTCCGTTCAATACAGCCATTGCAAAATTGAAACCAAACCCGTCAGCACCAATTCTGTTTTCTTTTGGAACTTTCACATTGTTGAAGATCAAAGAGTGTGTGTCACTTCCTCTGATTCCCAGCTTATCTTCTTTTGGTCCGATTTCAAAACCTTCCCAACCTCTTTCTACGATGAAAGCATTGATTCCTTTATGTTTTTTCTCAGGATCAGTCTGCGCAATTACGATATAGTAAGTAGCCGTTCCACCGTTAGTGATCCAGTTTTTAATTCCGTTTAGAAGATAGTAATCTCCTTTGTCTTCAGCAGTTGTTTTCTGAGAAGTGGCGTCAGAACCAGCTTCAGGCTCAGATAAAGCAAATGCTCCGATAACCTGTCCGCTTGCCAATGGAGTAAGATATTTTACTTTTTGCTCTTCAGAAGCAAATTTTTCAAGACCGGCACAAACCAATGAATTGTTTACAGACATTACAACCGCCGCAGAAGCATCTACTTTTGCAATTTCTTCCATTGCCAGCACATAAGAAACGCTGTCCATACCTGCACCACCGTATTTAGGATCCACCATCATTCCTAAAAGTCCCATTTCTCCCATTTTCTTCACCTGTTCTACAGGGAATTTCTGGTCGCGGTCTCTTTCAATAACTCCAGGTAATAGTTCGTTCTGTGCAAAGTCTCTTGCCGCCTGCTGAATCATCAGCTGTTCTTCCGATAAATTAAAGTCCATAAAAAAAATAATTAGATAGCCGTAAATTTACACTTTTTAACCCAATCTGAAAAAATAAATTAAAAGCAGGGAAAAGACTGACAGAAAGGGAGATGGAAGAGATTCGGGATACGAGGTTCGAGATGCAGGATTTTGTGATATTGATGACATACAAAATAGATGTTAAGTTATTGACAACTCCTCTTAATGATGAGGAAATATTATCTGGTCAGTAAGATTTTGAAAACCCGGTTGTATGGCTTCCAGAGCACTTTTACACAAAAATTATTATGGTACACATTCAACTTATCTCCAATTATCTGTTTCAGATCTATACAATTAAAAAAAATGCTTATATTTAGATTTCTTTATAAATTATTTAAAAAATCATGACGATCAAGAGATTATTCGATATTCCGCACTACGCTTTAGAGAAATATCCTAAAACGGATATGTTTGCAACGAAGTATCATGGTGAATGGAAAAAAACTTCCACACAGGAGTTTATTAATGAGGGAAATAAGATATCCAGAGGACTACTGAAGTTAGGTATAAAACCGGGTGATAAGATCGCTTTAATAACTACCAATTCGCGTACAGAATGGGCAATAATGGATTTTGGGCTTTCCCAGATTGGTGTTGTTTCGGTACCGGTTTATCCAAGTATTTCTCCGGAAGATTATGAATTTATCTTCAACAATGCGGAAATACAATATTGTTTTGTCTCAGACAAAGAATTACTCAATAAGGTAATGAAAGTAAAGCACAACATCCCAACTTTACAAGGGATCTTTACTTTTGATAAAATAAGCGGCGCTGCCAACTGGAGTGAAATTCTTGATCTTGGGGAGGATGAATCCACCCAAATTGAAGTGGAAGACCTTTCCAATGCTATCAATACGGAAGATTTAGCTACGATTATTTACACTTCAGGAACTACAGGAAGACCTAAAGGAGTAATGCTTACCCATAATAATATTGTTTCCAATGTACTGGGATCTATTCCAAGGATTCCTAAGAAAAAGAGCCTTGATTATAAGGAAACAAGAGCATTAAGCTTCCTTCCAATCTGTCACATTTTTGAAAGAATGCTATTCTATCTTTATCAATACAATGGTTTTTCTCTTTACTTCGCTGAAAGTATTGAAAAAATGGGGGAAAACGTAAAAGAAGTGAAGCCTCATTATATGACTGTAGTCCCAAGACTGGTAGAAAAAGTATATGATAAGATCTACAATACCGGCTCTTCTGCAGGCGGTTTAAAATCAAAAATATTCTTCTGGGCTTTAAATTTAATTACCAAAAAGAAATCTGTTTCCAAGCCTTCGGGCATTCAGGAACTTATTGCTGACAAACTTGTATTTTCGAAATGGAGAGAAGGTTTGGGTGGCGAAATTGTTACTTTGGTTTCCGGATCTGCAGCCTTGTCTACCAGACTCAATTTAATGTTCCAGAATGCAGGAATTCCTATTTTGGAAGGATATGGATTAACGGAGACATCACCTGTAATTTCTGTAAACAGCTTTGAAAAAATGAAAGTAGGAACCGTTGGGATTCCTTTGGATAACTTACAGGTAAAAATCCAGGAAGACGGTGAAATTACAGTAAAAGGACCTTCCGTGTTTAAAGGTTACTTCCAGAATGAAGAAATGACCAAAGAAGCATTTACTGAAGATGGATTCTTTAAAACAGGAGATATCGGGCACATTGACAGCGATGGTTTCCTACAGATTACTGATCGTAAGAAGGAAATGTTTAAGACTTCCGGCGGAAAATATATTGCGCCTCAGACTATTGAAAATTTAGCTAAGGCTTCAAAATTCATTGAGCAAATTATGGTTGTAGGAGATGGTGAGAAAATGCCTTGCGCTCTGGTACAGCCTGATTTTGAGTTTGCAAAAAGCTGGGCCATGAGAAACAACCTCAACATCGGCTCTACTCCTGAAGAAATTGCAAAAAGTGCAGAATTAAAGCAAAGAATTGAAAAAGAAATTGAAGGAATTAATGAACACCTTGGAAACTGGGAGAAAATTAAAAAGATTGAGCTGACTCCTGAGGTTTGGAGCATTGAAACCGGACTTCTGACACCTACACTGAAATTAAAAAGAAAAGCGGTAAAAGAGAAGTTTATTGCCCTTTACAATAAGATGTATGATCATCAGAATTAAAAATTATACCAACCGCTTCAAATGAGGCGGTTTTTTTTGGAGTTTCCACCATGATGGATAATTAGGTTTTGGCTAAAGCCAGAGGAATTTATTATTTTTTTAATGGGCAACTTTATATTTTATTCTGGTTGTGGAGATTCCTCATTCGTCGGAAGGATAAAGCAAAGGGACTGCCGGATAAATTGTTGTATTTGTGAAAACATTTGTGGTATTCATGTTTCAACAAAACAAAAAAGCTGTCTCAAAATGAAACAGCTTTTGTATTATTTAAAATCAATAATTAAAATTTAATTACAGATTTCATTTTTTCGTTTTCTTCCATTACCAACTCATCGTCAACAAGGATTTTCCCAGAGTGCTCATCAATAATGATTTTCTTTCTCTGAGCAATTTCCATTTGCTTTTGTGGCGGAATAGTGAAGAAAGATCCTTTTGGAGCACCTCTCTCTAATCCTACTACAGCAAGACCGTTGATAGAGTTTGTTCTGATTCTGTTATAAGATGCTAATAATCTCTCATCGATTTTACCTGCAAACTCTTTAGATTGCTCTAATAAATATTCTTCTTCTTTTTGAGTTTCAGAAATAAGACCTTCTAATTCTTCTTTTTTGAATTTCAGGTGGTTTTTCAAATCGTTGATCTTTGCGTTCAACTCACTTAAAGTTTCGTTTTTGTGAGCAATTTTAGCTCCAAATTCTTTAATTCTTTTTTCAGCAAGCTGAATTTCCAGATCCTGGAATTCCATTTCTTTTCCTAATGCTTCAAACTCTTTATTGTTTCTTACATTATCCTGCTGAGATTTGTATTTCTCAATTAAAGTTTTTGCATGGTTAATCACTTCATGCTTTGTTTTGATCTGATCTTCCTGATCTTTGATGTCTGCATGAAATTTTTCAGCTCTTTTTTCAAGACCTTCAATCTCTATTTCAAGATCTTCAACTTCAATTGGCAATTCTCCTCTAGTATTTCGGATTTCATCCAATCTTGAATCAATGATCTGTAAATCGTATAAAGCTCTTAATTTTTCTTCAACTGAAATATCGTTGGTTTTTGCCATATTTAAATGAAATAATTTACTGGGTTTGTTTTTTCAATAGATTTTGAAATTGCAAATGTACTAAATTTTTGTGACAAAATTTCAAATAATTGTTGACTTACAAATTGTTCTGATTCATAATGCCCTATATCACAGATCAGCATTTTAGACTCAGCTAAAAAATAATCGTGATATTTAAGATCTCCGGTAAGGTAAGCATCACATTTTTTGGAAACTGCAGCACGAATTCCGCTTGCTCCGGAACCTCCAAGTACTCCTACTCTTTTAATTTTTTTATTATTAAAGGCAGAATGTTTGATGACTTCAAGACCAAATTTTTCTTTTACAAATCTTAAAAAATCCTTTTCATCCATTTCTTCTTCCAGCTCACCATACATTCCCAAACCAACATGATGGTTTTTATTGTCAAGACTGTATATCTGATGGGCTACTTCTTCATATGGATGTGCTGTTCTCATTGCACTTACAATCTGTCCCTGTTTAAATCCTTCAAAAATCACTGAAATCATATCTTCATCTGCGTTTTCCCTGATATTCTGCTGTCCTGAAAAAGGGTTTGAGCCTTCAACAGGCCTGAATGTTCCGTTTCCGTTAACGGTAAAGCTGCATTCGTCATAAAAGCCTATACTTCCGGCTCCGGCCGAGAACATTGCCTCTTTTACCTTTTCTGAATACTCTTTAGGAACAAAAACAGTAAGTTGTTTCAGGTTATTTTCTTTAGGCTGAAGGATTTTCATATTCTTTAATCCAAGTTGGCTGCAAATGCCATGATTTACTCCAAAGAAATCATTATCAAAGGCTGTGTGAATGGCATAAATAGCAATTTTATTTTCTATAGCTTTTAAAACAGCTCTTTCTACATAATTTTTCCCGGTTAAAGATTTCAGCCCGGAAAAAATGATAGGATGAAAACATACAATCAGGTTACAGTTTCTTTCAATGGCTTCATCCACTACATTTTCCAATGCATCATGGCAAACTAAAATTCCGGATACATCACGGTCAGGAACTCCACATAGCAACCCTACATTATCAAAATCTTCTGCTTGTCTGATACTTATTTCTTCCTCTATCTTTGAAATTACAGCTCTTAACTTCATTCGTCTATATTTACAGTTACAGCGAAGATATTAATTTTAGAAGGATTCAGAAAAAAATTCAACCTAACAAAAAAAACCGGTTGATGAAGACCGGCTTTAACATGAAAAATAATGCAATGTAATTTAATCTTTAAAAAGTGATACTCTTGTGAAAGAATCAATCTGAACACTACAGTTTATGTCTGATTCCATAAAAAGTTCATACCCTCTCCCCGGATCGAGGCTTGCAGGGTCTGCAATGGTATAGAAATAAAAGGTAAGAATATTACCTACTCCATTGGACCCACTTGGTACAAGCTGAATAGAGTTAACTTCAAAACCTGAATCAGGGTTTTTGAAAGTGGCTTTTACAGAACCCAAAGAATTTGAATTGGGCATAATATTGGCAATCAGTCTCCAGACATGAACCTGGCCATAAATTTCGTTTTCCCTCCACTTATTGGCAGCAGTATAGATATTTGATGTAACTCCGGGAAACGGAACGGTTGTTTCCGGCCAGCTTGTTGTAGGGCTGGCTGCGAAGATCAATGGAGTGGTATAAATTACCTGTTGTCTTGCTCCATATCCATTTCCTGATGCTACTAAACTAAGAGTGGGTTTTACATTTGCGTTTCCAGAATTCACCTTAACGACACCGTCATTACCAGCCTGAGAGGATGTGGGAACAAAAAGCTGTTTCCAGAGGGAACCATCCCAATACTGGAAATTATTCGTTGTCGTATTAAAAATAAGCGTTCCTGCAGTAAGACTTGCATTTACAACACCTGCAGGAGGCACCGTTAATGCATTATTATCAGCCAGATATGTATCCCGGTCTGAGTCTGTAAGCCGAGGGATAAGAATACCTTTCTGATGAGAAACAATATCCAATACTGTAGCTCCATTGGGAGTGGTAGTATCAATACCAACCTGTCCACATACAAAACCATATATGAACATTGGCACTAACGAAGTTAATATTTTTATCATGATCGTAGGTTTTGTAGAATAAAATTACAAAGTAAAATCAAAAACATGTTAAAAAATAAATTTTTATTTCTCATATTTTATTCGTATTTTATTACATACAATACACTGATAAACAGATTTTTAAATACAAATAATTCACATTTTAATGACGAAAATAAATTTAACATTTATAAGATTCTTTTAACAATCATATCTTTACACACTACTTGATATAAATTATTAACTTCGCCGTGAAATAAACCCATTAAAAATGGAAAGAGAACACAACCTTGTTCCAGAGGACACTTTATGGAAAAGATACCTTTACCGAATCATTTACCGCTCAGATACCAGACTCGGAAAACTTTTCGATATTACTTTACTCTCTTTAATTCTCGTGAGTACAGCCATTATTATGATGGAAAGCGTGCCTCAGCTTGACAAAAGGTTTCATTATACATTCCTGATTCTCGAATGGATTATCTCTATTTTTTTTACAGCAGAATATTCTATGCGGATTGCTGTGGTAAAAAATAAAAGGAATTACATCTTCAGTTTCTTCGGAATTATAGATTTTCTCGCTCTGGTTCCATTTTACCTTAGTTTTTTCTTTCCTGTAACCAAATATTTCCTGATCTTCAGAATGCTCAGAATGTTAAGAATCTTCAGGATCTTTAATTTACTGGATTTCATGAATGATGGCTATCTTATTGTAAGGGCTCTTAAAAACAGCTCTAGAAAGATTTATATATTCCTTTTGTTCCTGATTATATTTTCAGTGATTGTAGGTTCTCTTATGTTCATGGTGGAAGGTGGCCGACAGGGGTTTGAAACTATCCCACAATCTATTTACTGGGCCGTAGTAACAGTAACTACCGTAGGATATGGAGACGTCTCTCCTATTACCCCGATGGGAAAATTTTTCGCAGTTGTGCTGATGCTTGCCGGTTATTCGATTATTGCTGTTCCTACAGGAATTGTAACAGCGGAAATGCGAAACAAAAGACAGAACCTTGAAAAGGTATGCGACCGTTGTGGTAATGAAGATATTGATGATGATGCAAGATACTGTAAGCAGTGTGGCAAGAAATTAGCTTGATCTTGGATATTAGTTTAATCTATTCACCAAATACCACAAAGTCATGGAACCAAAAAAGAAAAACAAACCGAATAGTTTAGTAATTATTCTTTTTGCATTAATCGTGCTAATGATTATTATTTACTTTATCCTCGTCATGTTCTTCCCAACTGTTTTTGACCTGATGAATACAGGAGATATACAGCCAGTACCTGACAAATAATGAGTAATAAGTGGCAGATCATTTAAAAATAAAAAGATGAGCGAAAATTTCGCTCATCTTTTTTTAATATGTAGGATTTTAATACTGTAAAGCAGCCATTCATAAAAATAAAAAAGGCCAACCTAACGGTTCGCCTTTTTCTGTTCATAACATTAATTATTTTTTAATTGCTTTCACGGTTTGTTGAGTACCGTCTTTCATATTCAAGACCACAACATACAGACCTTGTTTCAAATCTCCTAAATGAAGAGTGGAAGAAGGGCTTTCAATTGTTTTCACCAGCCTGCCTGAAATATCCATAACAGAAACTGATTTTACCTGATCTGCTTTTGCAATATTCAGTACATCTGCAAATGGGTTTGGATACACTCTAATTTCATTCTTAGATTTAGATACCTCTGAAGTACCCAGTGTTTCTTTATTAATGGTAAGAGTAAATGCTCCCTCTAAATAATCTGTATAGCCACTATAATGTCCTACATTTACATAGTAGGTCGTTCCTGCAACGGTTGGCACCGAGATTTGTTCTACACTACCCGCTCCATTACTATCAACAGCGCTCTCACATACCAAACTATCACAAGCACCACTAAACACTCCTATCTGCGCATCAAAATTACTTCCTGCTGGCATTGATACCTTAATATTGTGAGTAGTGCCATCTCCTATAAATTTAAACCAAGTTCCGTCATTCATACTATTAGAGCAAGTTTCAAGAAATCCGCTATTATTAGTGGCTCCTGCTGCATCTGATTGTGTGTATGTATAAGGGAATGATGAAGCAAGCAATGCTCCTGAGCAATCATCATTTATTGGCGTTGGCGGAAGTGTTCCTATACAGATATCAAAGCTCTGAGCTTCCCCTGTTCCTCCATCAGTATATACTCTTATATAATAGGTTGCCCCTACTGTAAGCCCAGAAATCACCTTAAGATCATCATAATCTGAGCACTCAACATTTGCCAGTGTAGAACAATCGCCACTTAAAACCTGGAACTGAAGTGAATAACTTTCTTCAGATCCTATAGAAATCATATTACTCAATGAAACTACATGAGATGTGGAAGTTGCAGTAAACTTATACCATACATCATCATCTGCTTCCCCAGAACAAGGATCTACAGCCACACCCGAATCAGTGGCTCCAAAGGTATGTCCAAATGTTTTAGTTCCACAATTCATATCCGGATTTACGGTTAATATAGCAGCCGTTGCACATTCATCGTTCAAAGGAGATGAGAGTGTTGTTGAAAATTTTGTTTCAGTACAGCCTAAAGATTCTCCTCCTGCTCCCACTGCTGTCACTCTTACATAATAAGTGGTATCTAAAGAAAGAGGAGATGATGGAGTAAAACTTGTTGTAGTTACCGTTTGCTGATTTACAATATTAGACCCGCCCGGAGTAGTTCCTATAGATATTTTATAGCTTGTAGCTCCAGGTGATGGATACCAGCTAATATCAGGTGATAATGGAATCATAACCGCATTATTAGCCGGTGACATTACAGAAGTACAGGCTGGTATGACGCTAGCTGTTAATCCCATAAAACTTACAACTGATCTATAGTCAAATAAACTGCCATACCCAGGATCTGATGGATCAATATCCGAAAAGCCTATAATCCCAATAGAGCTTTTAGGTACATTATTAAGATGATGTACATAAAATACACGGTCATCATCGTAAGCCGGGTTATTTTCATCAACCGCAATCACCAGGTTCTGAGTATTGTTATAAGGAAAAGGAGTAGTAAAAGTAAGTTCTACCATTCCGTTTACATTATTAACTGTACCAGCATATACCTCTGTAAGATCCGAAGCAGGAATCCAATCAGTATCAGATGTAAATTCAGTTTTAGAAGTATGTCCCAGATAAACCACCCAGTCTGATGAATTTGTTATATCTCCAGCAGGATCAAGATAAAATTTGAGACCTGTAATATTTCCTGCAGCATTAGCATTGATTTCCTGTTTTGTAAATATTTGTTGAGAATAGGAATATTCCCAATAGCTGTCGACTGGAACTTTTCCAACCATAGTGCTTCCTTCACCTAAGGTAATTTGAGCACTTAGAAACATACTTACCATTAGTAAGCACAAGAGTAAGATTTTCTTCATATACAATTTTTTAAGGTGTTAATATATTTACCAAATTAACAATAATTTCAATACAACATTAAAAAAATATTAAAAAAAAGCAGCAACTATTAAGTTACTGCTTTAAATTATTATATTAATCGGTTTTATCTCTTAATAACTTTAACGGTTTGTTTAGTACCATCTTTCATATGAAGAACTACTAAATACATCCCTTGTTTAAGGTCTGCTAATTGAAGTACAGCAGAAGGACTTTCAATTACTTTTACTATTCTTCCTGCCCCATCAATAATCTGAAGAGTTTTCACTTTAGAAATGTCCGCAATATTAAGTACGTCAGAGAATGGATTAGGATATACTTTGATGTCATTCTTAGTATTTGCTACTTCAGAAGTAGAAAGATTTCCCAGCTGATACGTAAAATCATCAATTAACAGACTATACGCAGCTGAACCGGTATGTTTAAATACAAGCTTAGTAACTCCTGCAGGAACACCAGTTATATTTAATGAATAATTATCTAACACCGAAGTACTTGTTGCCGTATATGTACCTAATACAACAAAGCTGGAAGTACTAGCCGGATCTGCTAAATAACCAATCTGAACAGTTCCGTTAGCATTAGAATTAGCTCTTCCTTTGAAACTAATCATTGCATTGTTGCTATCTAAGCCTACTAAGTCCGGAGTAGATACCATGCCTATACTTGTTCCACTAGTATAAATATATAAGGCATTAGATGCACTTGCCACAGTTCCCGAATAGCTGATTACTTTTGCATAACCAAGATTGGAACCTATGCTTGTCCAACATGGAGGAAGACTATCAACAGGAGTATTATCAAAATTTTGTGAATAGGTCTGTACCGGAACACAGTTTGTAGCGAATATCTTCACTGGTGTCCAGACACTCTTATCAGTAGGGCTACATGAAGATCTCACCCACAGATAATAAGTGGTACCCGACAATAAATTAGATAAAGACGCTGAAGTACCTGTACTGGTTCCCGAAGGAGCAGTAGAAGCATTAGGAGTAAGATTAGTTGTAGAATAATAATATTCATATCCGTTTCCAGGCACAAGTGAAGGCGCTGTCCAAGAAATATTAGCTTCAGTTGCGGTAATAGCAGAAACAGTAACCCCTGAAGGCTCAAAACAAGTTGGCGTAATATCTATATTAATATCATCAATATAAATTTGATTCATATCCGCAGCAGAATAAGCCTGGAAGCCGAAATAATAAACCCCTGATGCAGATGGAGTAAAGTCTGTAAAGGTACTTGTAGGAACTCCATTGGTGGTAATATTTGAATGATCCGCTATTGTATTTGTCATTTCTGCAGCCGTTGCTGAAGATCCGTACGCAACTTTTACTTTTTCTGGGTAAACAACTCCTGATGAATTGGCATATTTATATTTAATTCTGTAGCTGACTCCTGCAGTAAGGTTAAGTCCCTGTGTAAAGAACCATGTGTTCGCTGCATTAGAAGAGTTATATGGATAATTAAGCACCTTACCTGTAAACCCTGTTGGTGCAGAAGCAGTCTTCCATACATTTCCATTACCACTGTTAATTACAGATGTACACATTGGCAAGGCTGGAGTCGTAACATTATCAAAATCTAAAGTATATGGCAAAGTAGTAGAGGTACAAACAGTCTGGAATGATCTCACTGTACATGCAGTAGCAGGTCCTGCTGTTGTTGCTGTATATGCTGTCACAGAATAATAATAAGTGGAGGAATTATTTAAAGAATTTGCTAATGTGTAAGAATTATTAGTTCCTCCTGTAATATCGGTATCAAGAACATCATTACCTCCCGAAGTTGTTCCTATTTTTAATTTGTAACCAGTAGCACCATTAATTACATTCCATGCTATTGTAGGTGTAGTACTTACACCACTTGCGTTTGATGCAGGAGCTGTTACAGTAGGACAAAGTCCCAGTGTTGTAAAATTGGCAGAACTGGACCAGGCTCCTTTATCTGTTCCATTACAGTTTGATCTTACCCAATAATAATACTGAGTTAAAGGAGTTAACCCTGATAAATTTACCGTAGTCACTCCTGCCCCTACAGAACCTGAAGGTGAAGCAGTAAGAGCCGGAGTAGTAGATGAAGTGGAATAATAATATTCATAACCACTGCCCGGAGCCGTAGCAGGAGCTGTCCAGCTAATCGTTGAAGTTTCAGGAGTTATTGCGGAAGAAGCAAGACCGGTAACAATACTTGAGCAAGTAAGAGCTGTTGTAAAAGATCCTGTTGTTGTATATCCACTTCCTGTTCCTGCCAAATTCGGAATATGAGAATAGATAGATTGTGCAGTACCATTTAATGCCTGAACCTGAACCTGATAGGTTGTATTTGCCTGCAATCCTGTAAGTGAAACAGAATTAGCAGAAACCGGATTCCCACTATAGTTGGTCCAATCACAGCTTCCAGGAGTTCTATACTGAACGTTATAAGCTGTTGCACCAGCTGGGGCTGTCCAGCTTAAAGTAGCACCGTTATTAGTCACTGCAGTAGTAGCAGCAAAAGTTCTTACCGGAAGTAATGTTCCTGGAGTCCATGAATACTGCAGCCCTGCCGGGATTTTAATATTAGCATTTGTTCCGCTGGAAAAAGTCAATGTACTGTTATTAGCACTAGCTGTAACTGCTTTAGACCAGTCACATGTACTTCCAGTTGGTACATTTCCAATCGTCAATGAACTTACATTAGTTGCAAAAGCATTACTGTTTCCTCTAATCCCTACCTGTGGACTTCCGGACGTACTTGTTCCTGGATCAGTACAGTCTCCATAGATAATCTTTATTTCGCCGGTAGCATATACTAACCGGATTTGAAAATTAAGTCTTTCGGTAGATCTGTTACTGTAATTGGCGTGATCCTGCCACTGCACTACAAACTCAGTCCCTAAATCTTCATATCTGACTTCGTGATTTCCTGGCGGTAAAGCTTCTGACGCTGAAAAACCACCGTCCTGCCCAAAAGCAGAAATTGCCCCTGTAGTTGATCCGACAGTTGATAACGGGGTATAGTTTGAACCTGAAGGAGCAGCTCCAAAAGTTATGTAACCATTTGCACTCACATAGCACGTCGTCATTGCTACACCTCCAAAATTAAAAGGTGATGACAAAGGAATTGCCGCAGAAACCTCATTATCATAAGTAAAAGTAGTGCTGGTTGCTGTAGGAAATAATTTAGTACCTCCTGTAATGGGTACATAAGCTACTCCTGTGCTTTTTGAAAAAGCATAACTCGCAACATTTGTTTGTGCGTAGACTCCCATACTCAAGAGAGCCCAACACGACAGTAAAATTTTTTTCATGTAGTTATAATAATAGTTAGGGCAGTAAAAGTAATTAAATATTTAATAAAAAATCATAATCTATCTTAAAAAACCAAACCAAAAACAATAAAACAATGAATTAATTTATCAAAAATTAAACAATTATTTGATTTTAACAAATAATTCACAATATTGATACAAAATACAATAAATTGATTTACAGTGTATTAATATCAGTGTTTGGAAAAATTCGAAACACAATAAAACACTACTTAACATAATATATTTCTTGATAATTTTTATAGACTAATCGTATATAGCAGATTGGAAACAATAAAAA
>NZ_MAYF01000080.1 GCF_001684955.1 Chryseobacterium contaminans
AGAATAGATTTAATTAAAGTTGTTTTTCCAACTCCATTATTTCCAATCAATCAGCAAACATCACCAAGTTTCAATTCAGCATTGGCATTTGATATTAATGTCTTATTATATCCGATATTGGCTTGTTTGATCTGTAGATGCATGGTCAGGAAAAAAAGTGAAGATTAAAAAATAGCGAGAAGAAGAATGCTAAATATGAAATTTGGAAATTTGTTTTTATTGACTTTCCATAAACTATAGATTCCTAAAATAAGTGAGCCTATAAAAAGGCATAGAAAAGCGACCATTAGCCACCAACTATGTCCAAAGGAATAAATCCAATGCAATTCTTTATTCATTCTAAATATTTTAGAATATTCCAGAAAAACAAAACTTATTGCAAAAAAAGCTATGTGTGCAATGATCAATTGTTTTTGGGATATTCTAATTTTCATAGTGTGAATTATTATTGTTGATCTAATAACTGAGTTTATTTTTCATTCTATATTTGTCATGCTGGAAACATCTCTATAAAGTTAGTTTAGATTCCTACGGAATGACATGGAAGAAAAACTTTACTCAATTATAAATATTTAGAAAGTTATAAAATTATTCGCAAATATCTGCGTTATCTGTCTAATCTGCGAGAGATTTAAAAAGCATAATGTAAGAGAAAAACTTACGTCTTTATCCAAAAAAACTAAACTTTATTCTGTTTTAAAAGCATCAGCAGGATCACAGGAATTCCAAATACAGAACTTATTACATTTAGTGGGATTTGAGTTTTTTCTGCAATCACTGAGAAGAGCAGCATCACCAACATTCCCAAAAACATATTTAGAATCCATTGCTGCCATAGTTTTGAAGGATTGTAAATCAGTCTGCAAAAATGCGGAACAATAATTCCTATAAACAGGATGGGCCCTAAAAAAGCAGTAATAGATGCGGAAAGCAGGGAAGATGCTACTATTATTAAAAGTTTTAAATGTTTTAGATTAACTCCCAAACTCTGAGCGTATGAAATTCCCAGAGAATTTCCAATTAAAGGTTTTATAGATCTGAAACAGAAAAATAATCCAATCAATACTAAAATTGATAAGACATAAATCTGATTCCTGGTGACCATATTATTCGCTCCGAAAGACCATAGAATATAGTTTTTCAAACTTTGATTTTCTGCATAGAACTGCAACAGGGAAACAATAGCTCCTGCAAAAGCAGATACCAGAAATCCGAAAATAATCAGGTAAGATTTATCCTGAAATTTATTGGACATGGATAACAGGACCAGCATCAGCAATAAGCTTCCCCCAATAGCTGATAGACTTAGAAAACTGTTTTGCAGAAATTCCGGGATCAGAATATTATGAGAGAAAAAAATATAGAATGCAACCGATAAACTGGCTACAGAGGTTATTCCCAGGATATCAGGTCCTGCTAATGGATTTTGGAAATATTCCTGCATCAGAAATCCTGAAGTAGGAATTGAAATCCCGGCTAATAGCATAACAAGAACTCTGTTGATACGGATTTCAGCAATTTGACTCTGTGAAGAATCCTGGAAGAAATCCTGAAGGCTTAAACTCAAAAATCCTGTGTTCAGATTAACAATTGCGCCTCCAATGATGGCAATAGTCAACAATAAACACAGGATCTTAAATCTTTTTGACATGATTCAGAAAGATATATTTTATTTTAGAAAAGCATCTATTTTAGAGTTCAGAACTTCTTCAGTCATCATTCCCAGATATTCATCCGTTTGTTTTCCTTTTCTCATAAAAGTAAAAGGTATAGAACCGCCATCCCATTGTTTAAAGTTCTTGGAAAAGAAACTTGGATCCAGCTTTTGTCCATCCAATAAAATAACATTAGCCCCAAGATTGTTTTCTACAACAAAATCTTTTACAGCAGTATCCCAATCTGCTTTATCATCGAGGTTTATAAAGGTAAACTTCACAGGTTTATCTTTTAATTCCTGCATTTTATTTTTAAAACTTGGAATTTCCTTCATACAAGGTCCACACCATGTTGCAAAAAAGTTGGTAACATATAATGTGTCGTTATTCTTAGCTAATTGCTGACCTACATTTTCAGGAGAAAACTCCTTCGGGATATACGTAGCGGCTTGATCCTTTGTATTTTGGGTTACAGTCACTGAATCTGCTGCAGTCGCATTGTCTTCAGTTTTTGACGTTTCTTTTTTACAGCTGTAAAGAGCTGTCAGGATCAACGTGGATAAAATTATCTTCTTCATAAATTATTTTTTATCTATTTTTGAATTTGAAGTATGGAACAACAAATCTATAAAGGGAAACTGATACAGTTTTATCCGTTAAAAATAGCGAAAAAGGCAGAGCTGACCAAAAATACTTTTTCTCTGGAGTTCGATATTCCGGAGAATCTGAAAGAAAACTTTAAGTTTGATGCAGGGCAGTTCGTGAGTGTTAAATTTAAATCGCATGGAAAAGAAGTTATTAATGATTATTCAATGACTTCTGCTCCTTATGAGGGGAAAATATGTTTGGGAATAAAGGTAAACTCTCCAGATGGGGCTACTTCTCAGCTCTTTCAAAACTACAGCGAAGGAGATGAACTAATGATCAGTGAACCTGCCGGAAGATTTACCATAGTATCTAAGCCTAGTGAGTTCAGAACAATTGTTGCTTTTGCTGCCGGTATTGGAATTACCCCTATATTAAGCCATTTCAAAAATATCCTTCATAACGAGCCAAGAACAAGACTTTTCCTGTTCTTTGGAAATAAAAGTTCGGATGATCTTATTTACAGAGATCAGCTGGACCATCTTGCGAGAACGTGTGGAGACAGACTTCAGATCTTTTATTTCTTTTCTCAGGAAAAAACTGCTGATCAGTTTTTCTATGGCAGATTGGATGAAAAGAAATTGAATTTAATTATCAACCAGATCCTTCATTTGGATGATACGGATGAAGAATCCACAATCTGGGATGCGGTGGATGAAGTCCTGATCTGCGGAAAAGGAGAGATGATTAAAACGCTTGCAAATGCATGTTACCATCACGGTATTCCTAAAAAAAATATTCATTTTGAACTTTTTGAAGAATATAATGATGACATTTATCCTGTAGAAAAAGAATTCCCGCTTATTGAAAATATTGATGTGGAATTTACCATGCTTGGAAAAAAATATACCACTCAACTTCCTGATAATAAGGATAGAATATTACAACAGCTTTTGCTTCAGAAATTCCCGGTTCCTTATTCATGTAAATCAGGAATCTGCGGAAGTTGCGAATGTTCTTTGGAAGAAGGTGAAGTGGAACTGCTGGAAAATGAATACCTTACCGAAAAAGAGGAAGGGCAGGGACATATATTAGCTTGCATGTCAATAGTGAAAAGTAAAAAAATAAAGCTTAACTTTGATCTTAGTTGAGAATTATCAGGAACATATTTAACTTAGGATTTGTATCATTAGAATTAGGAATTTTGATGATATGTTTCTGTAATGTCTGGGTTTTCGGGCTCACCAATGGACGTACCTATACTAAAATTTCAAAAATTCCACCAAGAGAGGTTGCCTTAGTGCTTGGAACTTCTCCAAAGATGAGATCAGGTCTTTCCAATCCTTATTTTACTAAGAGAATGGATGCTGCGGCTCTTCTTTATCATCATGGGAAAATTAAGAAAATCATTGTAAGCGGAGAAAAAAGTAAAGGTTATAATGAACCTGCTGCTATGAGAAATTATCTGGTTAACCAGGAAGGGGTTCCGGAAGATATTATCGTAGAAGATCCGAAAGGGTTTAATACTTACAAAAGCATTCTTCGCTGTAAAGATGTTTATAAGAAGAAAAATGTCATTATTGTTTCCCAGGGGTATCATAACCTTCGTGCTTTATTTTTCGCAAGAAATAATGATATGAATGCCTTAGGTTTTGATGCGCAGGATGTAACAAAGCCTGAAAGTTTTTACAGAAATCAGGCGAGGGAAATCCTCGCCCGTGTTATTGCTGTAGTGTATTTTATTCTGGGGGTTTCTCCGGATTAGAAAGGATATCCGAAAGCAAAGTTAATGGTTGGTTTGAAAGGCTGTAGTGTTTTGAACCTCCAACGGTCTCCTTCTGGCTTATTCGGATCAAAGATCTTGTAAGCAAAGTCTAGTCTCAGGGTAATATAGGCTACGTTTATTCTCAACCCAAATCCACTACCAATCCCCATTTGTCCCAGGAATTTATTGAGTCTGAACTGGTCTTGATGTGCATCATTATGGTTACGAAGGCTCCATGTATTTCCTATATCTGTAAACAAAGCTCCTTCATACATATTATTAAACGGAATTCTGTACTCAATATTGGTGGTTAGTTTTACATCATTGGTCATGTAAGCACGTATTCTTTCATCTACCTGGGAAGCGGCTGGACCTAATCCTCCGAATGCCACCCAAGCTCTGATATCATTGGAACCTCCATTGAAATAAGATTTAATGATCGGCATGTCTTTGGAGTTTCCGTATGGGATACCCACTCCAATAAACTGACGAAGAACCAAAGTCTGGTTACCATTAAATTTGAAATACTTTCTTGTATCAATATCAAACTTCACGAATTGAGCATAAGGGATACCAAAGATTGTTTTTTGCGGTGCCGTAACAACTCCTCCGTCATTACTTTTCTTATTGAATAAACTTAGAATATTACCGGCAAGTTCTACTTTACCATTAAAATAAAATGCATTAGGGTAATCCTTTTTCCCAATTTCATTATAAACAAAATTGTAGATCATAGAAGAAATAAAGACATCCTCCGTCTGCCTTTCTTTATTAATAAGACTTCCTCTGAATGTTGTTAATCGATCCAAACCTTCCTCATTAAGTGAAGCACGATAGCCAGGATCATTAATAATTAGCTCGGAAGCACTGTCCAGGGTAAGTATGCCGGCTTTTATTTTATCATCAAGACTAGGTTCTGTTGGATAATGGGCAGAGTAGTCATCAAATATTGCTCTTCTTACCACTTCATCGTTAACGAAGTAATCATAATAGGCATTTTTATTTTTTGTTAAACTGATTTGTGTATTAAATAAGGTCAGCTTATGATACACCAAATCATTTACTGTTGCCTGGTAATTTAATCCGGTATTAAAGTTAACCCTTCCAAGCCCGATATTATTCTGGATAGATGCTCCTAAGAGAATAGATGAAGTAGGGGTGTACCTTTTAGGAATAAATTTATAATAATTAAACGGCAGTAATAATCTCGGGAAGTTTAAGGATGCCTGTGCTGAAATTTCATATGCCAGAACTCTTTTATCCGTGTTTTCAGTACTTGCAATAGACCCAAATGTACCGGAAAGGCTGGTAGAAAGGTTTTCTGCCCCTTTGAAAAGATTTCGGGTGGTAAGATCCACAGAAGGAGAGACTCCAAGATTAAGGATCTGGGAATAATTAAGGTCTGTTCCTACTTTAAGCTCATACTTAGGAAGTGGTTTAAGAATATATAAGACATCTACAATACTGTCATTAGGTGCGGTAAAGCCACCTTGTCTTAAGGAATCTCTTGCCTTCACGATGCTGAAGTTATTCATCGTAAGAAGATTTCTCTTGGTGACATCCAGCTTCTGCTGATCGTAAGTCTGTTTACTGTCTACAATGATGGTTCTCCACAATGATGACGTTCTGTATTTGTCATTCATTTTATGGAATCTTATTCTCCTTAAACTGTCTTTAACTGTGTTTTTAGGATAATCATTAACATCATCCACAATGGCAACATCAATATTTCCGAAAGTAGCCTTTTTATAGGGACGGTCCAGAGAATCTTTATGAATTTCCAAAGTAAGAGGAACCTGTTTTTTACTTTTTAAAGAATCTGCGACAAAATAAACCTCTTCATTGAGATTATTGAATTTATAATATCCATATTCTCTCATTAAGTCGGTAATCCTTGTTACTTCTTTTTCAAGAACAGTTTGGTCCAGTATCTTACCAGATCTTACCAGTGTTTTATTCAGATGTGTATTATAAATCTGTTTGATACCCTGATCCGGAATATTAAAAAAGTAATCCTTAATATAGGTAGGATCATTATGTTTGATGAAATAATTTACAGCAGCTTTTTTAGAAGCAGAATCCAGATCATGTCTGTATTTTACTTCAGCATCCCAAAAACCTCTGTAAGTAAGCCTTTTTTTAATAGATTCAGCACCTTTTTCACTTCTTGTCTGATCAAGAATAACCGGTGGCGAGCCCCATGTATGCAATAAACGGTCGAAGAAAAGATTTTTTCCGACACTGTTTTTCATATTATACTTAATAAATAAAGAATCCCTCAGCTTCTGATCCCTCATTTCACGAGGATAGGTCATGTATTCATTAAGGATCGTATCATATTTTGGATTGGCCATGTTGTAAAACATAAGACCTAAAGGCATAAAAAGAATTTGCTTCTTATTAGGCTTTTGCTGAACGTAATCTTTCAGTTCTTCATCAAAAAATTCTTTCTTATCCTCAAATTCAAAATTGTTCTTAGTAAGCAGATACTCACCATCCGGAACCTTTTTTGTGGTACTACAAGCATAAAGGAGACCAACAAATGTTGCAAATGAGATAATTTTATAATATTTTTGAGGAGAATTCTTATAATGCTTACAGCTCATACAATAAAAGTTTTACAATCTTTAGATAAAAAGAAGTTCAGACAAAAATACAATTTGTTTTTGGTTGAAGGTAATAAAATCATTTGTGAACTTTTCAATTCTAACTTTAAAGTTAAAGAAATATTATCAACCGATCCGCAAAAATTGGACCGTACTGATATCCCCATTACCCATATCTCTGAAAATGAGTTAAAAAAAATCAGCTTTCTTAAAACTCCGAAAGATTCCGTTGCAGTATGTTATATTCCGGAGGAAAAACCATGGTTGGATAAGAAAATACAGCTTGTTTTGGATGGAATACAGGATCCTGGAAATTTGGGTACGATTATCCGGTTGGCAGACTGGTTCGGAATAGAACAGATCATTTGCAGCGAAGATACGGTGGATGTGTATAATCCAAAAGTAATTCAGGCAACGATGGGATCTTTTACAAGGGTGAATATGGTCTATACAGACCTTGTTGAATACCTTTCTAAAACGGAAAACGTAAATGTAGGAACCGATATGGACGGTGAAAACATCTATACATTTGAGAAACCTGAAAAGATCAATCTGATCCTAGGGAATGAAGGAAACGGAATGAGGCCGGAAACGGAAAAATTACTGCAGAAATGCATTACTATTCCAAGGTTTGGAAAATCCCAGTCTACAGAAAGTTTAAATGTATCCATGGCAGCTGGAATTATTTTAGGACAATTATTTTCAAAATAAAAAAAATATGGCTTAGAGAATTAAATTTTCTGAGCCATAGTTTCTTAAATCAGCTGTTCCATACTTGAAACACTTTTATTTTTCTGGTATTCCTCCAGTTTTTTTCTGACATATTTCAGTGCAATAGGAGCGAGGTAAATTAATGCAGCTCCTACCAGTTTATTCTTCCAGTTAGAGCTTTTCATATTTTTCTTGGCATAATTCCCCACAATTGCAGTAACTCCCAGTTTTACAATGCTATCTGCAAT
>NZ_MAYF01000081.1 GCF_001684955.1 Chryseobacterium contaminans
TTTCAGTTCCTGATAATCTTCATCGTTCATTTCTCTGATCTTATCGGCTAATCCGAAAGGAGATTTTTCTTTAATTCCATATTCATCAAAAATACCTCTAATAAATCTTTTTCTTTGTGCGGCTTTTTTAGCAATTAAGGCTACACCCACAACGGCTAGTGCTCCAAGAGCTCCTTTTAATGCTGAATTTTTCATTTTTTCAAAATTTTAAATTTTACTACTTCTTGTTTTTTATAGAGACGAATGAATTTAAATTTTACTTTACTACTTCTTTAAAATTTTTAAATTATTCGTTATTTCTGTTGAAGAATCCTCCGGAACATCTGTTTCTCCAGGCTTCTTTAAATTTCTCTTTCTCTTCAGGCGATAATCCTTCCATTTTCTGTCTCATTTTTCGCTCTTTAAAGTCTCTCATTCCTTTACCGAAATGAAAACCTCCGAAAAGAATTTTGCTTAAAATAAGAATTCCCATTGCCTGCCAGAATGTAATGGATTTTACACCTAAAATTTCCGGAAGCAGACAATTCCAAAGCGACATTACGATCCAGGTAACGGCTAAGAGAATTAACGGCGGGCATAACAATAAAAAAATCCAGCCTTTTTTGTGTTTATGATTCATAATTTCTTTTTCTAACTTTTTAAATCTTCGTATAATTTTCTCAATCTGTTTCTTAAATGCTTCACAGCATAGTTTTTTCTGCTGATGATGGTCTTGATGTTTTCTCCCTGTTCATCGGCGATCTCCTGGAGGGTTTTGTCGTTCAGTTCGTTTTCTACGTAGACCAGCCTTTGTTTTTCGGGAAGTTCATCAAGCGCTTCAAACAGTTTTTTCCAGATCTCATCCTGAAACATCTTCACTTCAGGGCCTGCACTTTCATCCATCAACAAAATATCTTTGATGGAAATGCTTCCGTCTTCGTCTTCATAGACAAAGTCTTCCAAATTTTCTGTTTTCTTTTTACGGTAACGGTCCGTAATTTTATTTGCCGTTACCCTGTACAGCCAGCCTCCAACATTCACAATTTCGGAAAGATTGGTAAGACTGCTGAACTGATACCACACTTCCTGCAGAATATCTTCCGCATCTTCCGTGTTTTTCACTTTGGGACGAATATAAGACATCAGCTTTCCTCCGTAATTGGAAACGGTTTGTGAGATGATGCTTTCTTTATCCTTCTGTGGCATTGTTATTTTTTCGACAACCTCCATACTGCTATGACGGCTATCCTTT
The DNA here is from genome assembly GCF_001684955.1 of Chryseobacterium contaminans. Classification (GTDB taxonomy): domain Bacteria; phylum Bacteroidota; class Bacteroidia; order Flavobacteriales; family Weeksellaceae; genus Chryseobacterium; species Chryseobacterium contaminans. The sequence goes on from NZ_MAYF01000081.1 coordinate 1,232, forward strand.
TTGTTTTACTTTAATAAATTTAAAATATTTTTCCGGAACTTCAGTTTTTCTTTTATTCATCGGAGTTTTTAATTATGGATGATAAGTGATAAATGATGAGTGATACTGGTTAAGGCTATTGATTATCATTTTCGGTTTCACTTTAACTGAAAAAAATGGCAACTCATAAAACTAAATATCTACGTGATCTGGGAAATCTGTGAGAAAAATATGGATTCCACAATACACTGCGTTCCGCTCTGAATGACAAAATGAGTACATCATTCAAATCATCTGTGGAATATTCAAATTTTATCGAGATTGCTTCGCTTTGCTCGTAATGACAAAAAAAGAAACGAAGGACATTATATCCTCCGTTTCCAAAATTATAAAAATTGTCTGTTTATTTTTTATTGAAATTCTCTGCAAAGAATCCCAGCATAGATTTATAGAGTTCAATCCTGTTAGGCTCTTTTCCGAATCCATGTCCTTCATCATATTTTACCATGTAAGGAACTTCAAACCCTTTGGCACGCATTGCTTTTACGATCTGATCAGATTCATTAATATTTACTCTAGGATCATTAGCTCCCTGTACCACGAATAATGGTTTTTTGATCTTGTCAATCTGAAATACCGGAGATACTTCTTTAGCAATTTTAGCTTCTTCCGGGTTATCCAGGTCGTACCAGATCTGTTTTACCATTTCTTTGTAAGGTTTCCAGTATTCCGGGAAAGAAGCGAAGAAGGTGAAAATGTTGGATACTCCTACATAATCTACTCCACAAGCATATAAATCCGGAGTTTTAATTAAGCCCATCAAAGTAGCATACCCACCGTGGCTTCCTCCGTAGATGGCTATTTTATCTTTGTCTACCCAACCCTGGCTGATTGCATATTTTACTCCGTCTTCCACGTCATCCATAGCTTTTCTTCCGATCTGCTTATATCCGGATTTCTGGAACTCTTTTCCATAACCACCGGAAATTCTGAAATTCACCTGAAGTGTTGCATATCCTCTGCTTGCAAACAATTGAGCTTCTGGATTGAATCCCCAATGATCCCTGATTCCCTGAGGGCCACCGTGAGGATTTACAATTAAAGGAACTTTTTTCCCGTCCAATGCTGCTTTAGGAAGGGTAATATATCCATGAATGGTTAATCCGTCCCTGCTTTTGAATTCAATAGGTCTCATTTCAGCCATATCTTCTTCTTTCAGCTGTGGCATCAGGTTGTAAAGAAGTTTGGTTTGTTTGGTTTTCGTATCATATTCGTAGTAAGTTCCGTACAATTTGTCACTTCCTACTACCACCAAAAGTTTATCATTATTATCATCTGATGAAACAATTCCAAACTCTTTATCTTTAAACTGGGCTTTTAACTGATCATCAATTTCTTTATAGAACTTACTTACCGGAACTGTTTCTCCTTTTAAGCCTTCATAACTGATATAATCCAGTTCATAATTTCTGTTCTTTCCTGCCACACTTATGGAACTTACATCGTATACAGGATTAGCATATACTTCTTTGATTACTGCATTCTTTTTCAGGTCATACAAAACAATTCTCGCCTTATCACTATCCAGATTAGTCACTACATAAGCTTCATCTTTATTTTTAGAATTATCATTAAACCTGATAATACTGAAAGTGTCTGACCAGTCTGCAGATTTCAAAAGGTTGAATTTCCCGGTCTGTAAATCTTTATAATAAGTTTTAGTAGTTAGCCCGTTTTCAAGAATACTATAGCCTCTTAAATTACCGTCTTTATCGAAAATATACCCATCAATAGGGCTGTTGACATCTTTATTTTCATACAATTGAGTCATTTCTCCGGTCACAAAATTAATTTTATATGGCTCAAAGATCTGCTTATTGTTCTTATTCATTGTTACCACAACGAAATCAGTATCTTTTATGGGAATAATCTCACCTAAGGTAATGCCTTCAAATGGTGTTAAATCTTTAAGGTTTGTTCCGTCTACATTGGCTGCATACAAGTGGATATTCTCATTTCCGCCTTTATCCTGAGTATAGTATAAACGGTTTTTATTCAGCCAACCATAGCTTTTTATCAGATCATCTTTTTCAACAATGGCCTTGGTAATTTTCCCTGTATTCAGTTCTTTAACATAGACATGATTTTTACTGTCTTTATCTTTTTCCTTATAGGAGAGGTATTTACCATCAGGGGAAATTTTAAATACAGAAGCTTTTGGCCTTGCAAAATAGTCTTCCACTTTATATTTAAAGTTTCCTTTATCATAAGATACAAGTTTCTCAAGATTGGCTTTGGAAGACGGAAGCGTTGGATCTCCCGGAAGTTTAGCGGTGGAATTTTGTGCGTTAATCATAATAGCAGAAAGTACAATATAAGCTGTACCAAAAATTTTGGAATTTAGATTCATAACTTACGTTTTAAAGTTAAAAAACAGAGTCCCCAATTCAATATTTCCATCAATAAAAAATCAGATCCTTTATAAATAAGACAATTCAGAACTCAAAACGTTACAATATTTAACATTTATTTTGATAATTTCATTAAAATAAAAAAGCAGCCCGGAGGACTGCCTGTATATCTGTATAATATATTACTGTAAATAAATTCCGAAATACCAGGTCCAAGCTATTAAAATGATCTGCATGGGAATTCTTTGAGTATAAAGATACTGCATTCCCGGACCTGTATAATCTGCTTTAAAAATATTAATGTTTTTTTGAGATGAATTGATATTGGCTATAAAAACCAATACATAAAAGATAATCAGTAAAATGGCTGTTATTTCACGAATCGAAGGAATCATAAGTCCTATTCCGGCAGCTATTTCCAACAATCCTGTACTATATACCCAAAACATTTTAGCCGGAATAAAATCCGGGATCATCATCGCCATTCCTTTTTGAAATTTAAAATGGGAAAATCCTGTAAACATGATGAAAACAGCCATACTAAGGTTTCCTGAAAACAAAAGATCCGGCTTACCCTGAAATGCCAATGTTCCGAGTAGAGCTAATACAAATGTTCCGAAGAGAATTACTAATAGTTTCATATTTTTCTTGCCGGATAAAAGTTAATAGAAGCAGACTAAGACATATATGTTGTTGCTCACCGGCAACATTAAACTCTTCTACACTGCACTAAGATTAACTCCTTCCGCCAAACTTTTCACTACCATCAATCCCTTTGTAAAACCAGTATCCATATGATCCCGCCATTCTTTATCTACCTGAACTTCGGTATGAAGCTTGGTTTTTCCGTCAAGATCGGTTAGGAAATATTTTTCAAAGCAGCCACTCCATTCCATGACTTCTTTGCTTTGGGTATCTTCTACTCCATTTTCAGTCATTCCTAAATGTTTAAAGATAATTTGATTGGGTTCATCTAAACTGTCTATGGTAGAAACCATTCCATCTCCTTTTTCATTAAGAAAATAGGTCTTTCCACCTACCTTCCAGTCGGATTTCATCACGGAAGATCCGGCCCCAAAATATTGTGTCCATTGACCATAAGTTTCAGGTCCCCAGAGGATGTCCCATACCTTCTGTAAAGGAGCGTCTATTATTGTTTCGTACGATAAAGTTTCCATATTTTAAAATTTTTGTGATGGGTTGTCTTGTTAAATAGATGTTTCTTTACAGTTGATTTTCCGAAAGATGCTTTACAATATTCATTGCTTTTGGAAATTTTTCTTCAAAAAAAGTTTTAAACTCAGCCGGAGTATTGATGACTGTTCTCAATAATGTTCCTTCCTCATTTTCTTCCAGGAAATAGGCTTCTGTTGCATCACCCCATTCCTGGGCAACTTCAATTCCTTCATAAATTTCGCCTAAATGCAAAAATGTTATTTCTTCATTAGGGATCACTTTTATAACCTTGCTGTACATCCCATTATTTTTAGGATCCAGGAATTTAACGATACTATTCTCTTCTAATGCTCCTTCATAAAAAGAGCCTTCTGTAAAAGCAGTAGTCCATTGTCTGTAAGTAATATCACTCCAAAGGACACTCCATACTTTTTCAGGTTCTGCATTAATTTCTATTTCGTATGATAATTGTTCCATATTTTTATATTAAGTGGTATGTCTAAGATTTAAGTTTTAAGAATTTGAAAATGGATGCTATACCCATGATAAGATTATCCTCCAACAAAATCCCCGCCATTAATATGAATCACTTCACCTGTGATGTAACTGGCGTCTTCAGAGGCCAGAAAAACATAAGCCGGAGCGACTTCGGATGGCTGACCTGCTCTTTTCAAAGGAGTATCTTTTCCAAAGGTTTCAAGATCGTCAAACGCTTCTTTTACCAGTGGCGTCCATATAGGTCCGGGAGCCACGCCAGTGACCAGAATTCCTTTTTCAGCAAGATTATCAGCCAATGAGCGGATAAAGGATAAAATAGCGCCTTTTGTGGCAGCATAATCAATTAAGTGATCGCTTCCACGGTAGGCTGTAACAGAAGTTGTACAGATAATACGGCCTCCTTTTCCCATTAACGGCAGAAAATTCCGGGTAAAAGAAATCATGGAAATGATATTGGTATCAAACGTCTCCTGAATCTGTTCATCTGAAATTTTTTCGAGACTGTTTTTTGAAGTATGAATTCCTGCATTGTTCACAAGAATATCAATACTTGCCCATGTTTCCTTAACCTTATCTACACATTTGGTTCGGAATGCTTTGCGGGTAAGATCTCCTTTAATCAAAAGACATTTTCGCCCCTCTTTTTCTACCAGCCTTTGGGTTTCTTTGGCGTCATCATCACTTTCTTTATAAATAATAGCAACGTCCGCTCCTTCTCTGGCAAAATGAACAGCTACTGCCTGTCCTATTCCACTGTCTCCTCCTGAAATGACAGCTTTCTTATCCAATAGCTTCCGGCTGCCATGATAATTATCCCGGATAATCTCCGGAAACTGCCCTTCTTTAGGGACTTTCGACTTAGATTGTGATTTGTTCTGTGTTTTCATAAGCAAACCTTTTTTATCTAAATAGCATCAAACAGCAAGCCGAAATGTTTTTAAGAATGGTAAGCGTCTTCTAAATCCTGGATAATAATTTTCTGCATTTTCATCATCGCCTGTACCACTTTATAAGCTTTCTCCTGGTTAGGGTCATTCATCAGCTGGATCAGTCTTTTAGGAACAATCTGCCAGCTTAGGCCATATTTATCTTTTAACCAGCCACACATGCTTTCTCTGCCTCCGTTTGAAGTGAGCGCATTCCAGTAAGTGTCGGTTTGCTGCTGGTCATCCGTCATTACTACTAACGAAATTCCTTCGTTAAAATCAAACTGATGATCGTAAGAATTATCCATACAGAATAATGAGTACCCATCAATGACAAAATGAGCATGCTGAACATTTTCTGCCGGTTCAGGAATAGGATGTCCTTCACTTCCATCACCGTATTTCAAAATGTTTCCAATGCTTGAATTAGGGAAAGTTTGAGTATATAACTCCATTGCTTCTTTGGCTTTTCCATTATTTTCATGAATAAACATCAAAGTAGGAACTATTTTCTGTTCCTGCGCTTTTTCACCTAAAAACAATTGCCACGTCACCCCAAATTTATCCTGAACCCAGCCATATTTTTTACTCCAGGAGTAGGATCCAAGTTCCATAAGAGCTATTCCACCCTCCAACAGTTGATCCCAATACTTCTGAACCTCATCTTCCGTATCACAGATCACCATAAATGAAATAGAAGGATTCTTTTTAAACTGAGGACCGCCATTAAGCAGCATTATTCTCTGCCCAAACAGATCAATATTCATTACCACGGGAGTATCTGCTGTAATTTCACCACCGAAAACTTTACAGTAAAACTCTGCGGATTGTTTGGCATCTCCGTCGTACCAGAGACATGGGAAAATATCGTTATTCATAAGTTTTAATTTTTAAAGTTGATTTTATAGGCAATTTATTCATAAAATCTGTAGAAAATATGGACACTTCTGTAAGATTTTATGTTGAGATTCTTCATTGCGCGCTGCTTCATTCAGAATGACAAAAACATCACTTATTTCTACCTCGCGGATTGAGCTGATTTGGCAGATCATTAAAAGTAAAAATCTGCGTCATCTGCAAAATCTGCGAGAGATATTCTATGTTGAGATTCTTCATTGCGCGTTGCTTCATTCAGAATGAGAAGATACAACTTACATCATTCACAAAAAATGTTATTTATTAAAGATAAGCATAAGAGTGATAATGTCCCTGCATTCAAAGAAAATCATATTCATCTAACTGCAACGACACGATAAAAATCAAGTCTTTTCACTGTTATGCTTCTTTAAAACACATCTGATGTTCTTTCATGTAGTCTTTCAGCTTCATCACTGTATTTTTT
>NZ_MAYF01000082.1 GCF_001684955.1 Chryseobacterium contaminans
ATAAAATTGGTAAAGCTGCCGTAGGAGCGCTACAACACTTTGCTGTTGCTGCTACACAAACATTAGGAACTCAGGAGCCTTTATTCAAAAACAGTTTAGAATCTATAAAAATTTATCCTAATCCGGCAAAAGACTTTATCAGTTTTGAGTTTCCGGATTCTAAAATAAAGACTTTCAGCTTTGAAATTACTGATTTTGAAGGACGCTCTATATTTAAAACAGATAATAATAGTAAAGTTAATATCTCAGGTCTTAAAAATGGTGCTTATGTTGGGATTATAAAAACCGGTGATCAGACTGTAGTAAGAAAAATTATTATAGCAAGATAGCTTTATAATTAAAAGGCATCTCCTAAATATTTACCCCTTTGAATTATTCAAAGGGCTTTTTATTGCTTAAAATATTAGTATAGAAACAGGGCAAGTCTTTTTCATTTCGTATTTTATAATAAAAATTTTATGGTATCCATAAAATTTTAAACACTTTATTGTGATTTATTCACTACATTCGCAATACCATTTAAAAATTAAATATATGAAAAGAATTACCACTCTTTTATGCACTTCATTGTTTATGCAGGGCATTAGCGCTCAAACGTTTATCCAGGCTTATAAGGACCGGGCTGATATGGTAACCCAGACTAATATCACCACTAACCTTCAGGAATTTGGTAATCTAGGGATTAAAAAGACCGGATCACAAGCTAATGTAAATACCTTAAACTGGATCAAAAACAAATATCTTTCTTACGGATATACAGCCAGCCAAATTACAGAAAGTCCTTTCACTTATGGATCAGTAACATCAAAAAATCTGATTATTACAAAAACCGGAACTCTCTATCCTAACAAGTATGTTATTGTTTGCGGACATTTTGATACTATTAACGGACCAGGGGTTAATGATAATGGCAGCGGTACATCTATCATTCTTGAAGCAGCCAGAATATTACAAAATGTACCTACCGAATATTCCATTAAGTTTATTCACTTTTCAGGAGAAGAACAAGGCCTGATTGGAAGTTCGCATTACGTTAACAATGTGGCTTATCAGAACGGAGTTCGTAAACTGGATATAAAACTGGTTTTTAATCTTGACCAGGTAGGTGGTGTAAAAGGAAATAACAATAATACGGTGTATTGTGATGAAGATCAGGGAGGTCTTTCCAGTAATAATGCTGCTTCAGCTGCGATAACACAACAACTCAGAAACTGTACCGCCTTTTATTCTCCACTTCAGACAGCCGTAGATCCTGCCGAAGATACTGATTATATTCCTTTTGAGCAGAAAGGTGAGATCATCACCGGTTTCTTTGAAAGAATAAGAAGTACTTTTCCTCATAGTTCCAAGGACACTTTTGCCAATGTAGATCCGGTGTATGTTTATAATATTGGAAAAGCCACAGTGGGAGCTTTACAACATTTTGCCACAGCTTCTACCACTTTAGCAGTGAATAAATCAACAGTACAAAATACGTTGGAAAATGTGAAGCTCTATCCTAACCCTGCCAATAATATCCTCAATATTGAATTACCGGATACAACAGCCAATTTTAGCTTTGAAATAACCAATGTATCAGGAAGAACCCTATTGAAATCCAGTAATGAAACTAAAATTAATGTTTCTGCTCTGGAAAGAGGTGTGTATGTAGGAATTTTAAAAATGGGAGATCAGACTCTTGTTAAAAATATTTTGATTGAGAGATAAAACAGAACATTCATAAGAAACAGAGCTATTTTGCTCTGTTTTTTTATGAATATATTTATACAATTCTTCTCCAGCTGATGCTTTTCTTAAACAAACTAAGTTGCAAAGTATTTTATAAGTAAGCTAGAGATCTGTATGGTCATTATCAAAACAGACAATAATTTCTTCTAATTCTTTGAGTTCTTTTACTACGTTCAGGATTTACTCATTCAATCTGTTGGTTTCAAAATACACGATCACTTTGACAAGCTCAGTGTGACAGCCTTTTTGGACAATATCTTTTATCTGAAGTAAGGAAATTGCATCTATTATCGCTTCCGTTAGTATAAGTTTCTTTGTATTCTTAGGATAATGAGGGTAAATTCCGAAACGATTTTGCAGAACTCTGCATAAACATAAGTGTTCTTTGATAGTGGAGATTTCCATAGAATAAAAATTTTTGAAAAACTTTGATTAACCTTTTTCGGTCAAAATCAATCTAATCAAATGCATTAACAAAATGTTTTCCTGTTTTTATTCTATCGTAAAAGGTTTATATATTTGTATAATACAAACAAGGCACGGTTATTATTAGCCTTTTAAGTGTAATTATTATGATGACTTTTGGTAAAAAAATAGCATTACTCCGTAAGGTTTTAGGATTGAGCCAGACAGAACTGGCAAAAAGCCTTAACACCGTTCTCCACAACTTAATTAAAACCGTAAAACTTAAAAATATCGCAGCAATATGAAAAAGTATATTGTAATATTGATTTCTTTTTATAGGCTGTAATTTTGATAAAACCTACCATAATAGAGAGGAAGATAAAAAAGATGCTGAAAGGATAACTACAAAATTCTATCATTTTGTCAAAAAAGATGATAGAAAAGAAGCTATTAAATTATTTGGTGATAATTTTTTTAAGGCAACTAATAAAAAACAACTAAATCAGATGCTTGATGATATTAAGGTAGAATGTGGTGAAAATTTCAAACATCCAATTAACAATATGGGAAACATTTGTTTCTGTTGGAACAAGTTCAAAGTCTCAGTACGTATTATCATATAGAGTAGAAAGGAATATACAAAATACACAAGAAAAAATTACTCTCGAAAAAGATGTCGATTCTATTAAAATTGTGGGTTATGATGTAAGTTTAACTAAATAAAAAAACAGCTGCATCCTGCAGCTGTTTTTTTATTTTAAAAGCCCATCTTTTCGGGATTCTTCAAAAAGATTATTCTCTATTATGCTGTCTTTCCTAAAAACATATTCTATTGAATCTCCTTTTTTCTTTGATATAGAATCTCCTACTTTATATGGGTATTCTAAAATTTTCTGAGAGCCATTGGAAAACTTAACATACAGAAAATTATGTTCCTTTCTATTATTATAAATATCAATTACTCTTGTATGCCTTTCAATAGATAATAATTTTTGTTTTCTCTCAGAGCTTGAATTTACAATTAGATACACTATTGTAAATAATAAAAGACCTCCAAAAAAAACTATAAATATTATAATAGTTTTTTTACTGGACTTATCAACTTTCATATTAAAATTATTTTCCACGTACCCAAGTTTTAGAAGCTGTCCACATTACAGGTGAAAATCCTCCTTTAGTACCTAATCCTACACTAGTGCTTATAGTAGAATAACCAGTTTTAACAGTTTGAGTGTTTCTGCCAAAATTTGCAGGATCAAACTGATCAATATTTTGGTAACCATCATAAGAACGAGTAAAAGTTCCACCAACAGTTGATGAAAGAGATCCTGCTCCCCCAGAAATTGCACGGCCTTCTCCTGCAAAATCACTATTCACAAATTTATGGGCTGGATCTGTAGGTGTAATTAAACCTCTTTCCAATCCAGCACTTGCACTTAATCCTAAATTTCCATTAAGAGAAAAGAACCAATCTGTTTCATTATTACTATCTGTAACCTGACCTAATGAAAATCCAGCACCCCCACCAAAGGCAAAATTTGCACTAAAATTCCAAAAATAGCCTCTGTTATCGGCTGCATTTACTTGAATTCCGTCAATATTAGAATTTCCGTAAGTACTACTATTGTCTGCTACATTTGTTACACTTCCATTTGCGTTCAAGGTATGAGTAACATCTCCATTCCCATTTTTAATTTCCCCAGTTGCTCCCACACTATCAACATTTTTATAACCAGCATCCTTTGCTTGAGCTACAGTTTTTACATTTGGATCGTACTTCATAACGGTTTGCTTAGTTTCAGGATCTACCATTTTTATCCAATCTGTTCCTTGTCTACCATCCGGATCAATAAAACGTAAAGGATTATTAAAAGCATAGGTATATGTACTCCAACGTCTGGAAGTTTCCGCCAGCGGATCTACAACTCCCCATCTTCCTAAATCCGGTATATACATTCTCGCACCGTAGTCATACATTCCCGTCTCTTGCAGCTCCTTGCCATTATACTTATAGCTATATAACCCTCCAAAATTAGAGAGGCTAAGCATTCCTGAAATATGGCTTAATCCAAATGGGTAATAGTTGTTCGTATCTGTAACTTTAAGAGCACCTGTGCTGTCTTTAGCAAAACTTACCCTAGCATTGCCTAAATGATCCTTATACTGGTAAATATAACGGTTTTCTGTGAAACTGTAAAAACCTTCTGCTGTAAGTACAAAATCTAATTTCCATGTTGGAGGTTCTCCCAGATCAGGAAAGGTTTTTCCTAAATTTCCATAGGCCTGTTCTTCTAAAGCACTCTCTGTACGACAGGTTATACATATTCCGCCACCTTCTTTATAAAAATACTGAAATCCATCAAGATAATCGGTCATAGATGTTCTTGTATTACCTCTCGCAGGCCTGGTTGAATAAATTTTTCTCAACTTAACTCCATCTGCACGGTATAAATATTCCATATTAGCAGTAGACAGCTGACCAACAACAATAGGGTCCGGATGGCTCATTGCAAATGTATTGGGAAGATTAAGATAATTATAGGTAATGGTGCTGATCCCTTTATCCTTCATGGTGGTCATATTTCCATTAGCATCATAATCAATCAAATTTCCGCCTCCCTCATAGCCTGCTTCATTCTGCGTAGCATCTGTGATCGTCTGTAACCTGTTGCCCTGATACCCATAAGTAAGATTGTCTACCAGCAATGCCGTGTTTGAATCGTTTTTACCTGTTCTCCAAAGACGGGTAATATTTCCATTCAAATCATAGTTCAGCTCTTCGTTAAAGAATGATTTATCAGGTAATGTTGTATAAGGCTCACGGTACACTCCGGATTTTAAACGGTTTAATTCATATGCATAATGGTAAACTTTATAAATACCTCTCTTTGTTTTACTGCTACGAAGTTGCAAACTTCGTAGAGCAGGATGAGCGTGAGGAAGTAAAACCATCTATTGAGATGGCCACGCAACTGGCAGAAGCCCTGGAAGTATCTCTGGATTATCTCGTAGGCTCTACGGATATTCTACTGGATAAAAATATTGTCGCTAAAATTTTAGATATACAAAAACTAAAGGAGAACGATAGACAACACGTCTTCGCTCTCCTGGATGCCTTTCTCAAACAAACTAAGCTGCAAAGCATTATGTAAACAAAAAACCTCACATTTTGCGAGGTTTTTTGTTTACAAAGGAACGAGCGAGACGCTCGTATCATCAGAGGTAATCAAATACTGTTTGTATTGAACCATAAGTCATTTGCTGAAAAAATATTATAATTAATTTCCCAATCTAATAATTGATTTTTCAAAATATTATAATCTAGTTTTAAATTCTTGTCATCCAAGTTTTCAACAATAATTGTACACAAAAATGGAAATTGATTTTTATTTAAGTGGACAATATTTTCATAGTTTTTCTCAATAATTAAAAGAGGGTATTCTTTCCATAGATAACCTATAATTATATTATTGCTTAATAAAGTTGCCCAATTCTCTTCATCTTCCCAAAAAGAGATTTGAATATCAATATTTTTTAATAATTCAACATTAAGATAAAAATCAGAAAACTTCCAACTTCCATCATGTAATAAAGCACTTTTAATTTTCTCGGTAATATTTTCCATAATAATTATCTCATTGATCCTGGAGAACCATGAATGGTACCATTAGGTTTTCTATAAACATTAATAACATTTGTATGTTTTCCATTTGCTAATACACCAATATTTGTATTAGTAACTGTAACCTTTGCTTTATTTCCAATCCACAAACCTGCTTCATCAGCATATTGGGCTGCTTTTAAAACAGCAACATTAGCGTCAACTGTTCGATAAAAAAGACTTTTACCATAAACACCAGCAAAAACGTGTCTGTTCATAGCTCCTTGCGACACTGTATATACTCCATTAGTTAGCTCACCGTGCTTATTTAACGAAAAACCTTGTTCGACAATATCGTCAGCTAATTTTTTTATTCCACTTATATTTCCTTTTTTTAGCTGAAATAATACTGCTGCCAATTGTATTGCTCCCACAGCTTCTTGGGTTTCCTGATCCTGATAATCAACCACTGCATCAAGAGTAGCCCATCCTGCAGAAGCTACAAGATTACTTCCACCCATTAGGAAAGTTCCCATAGTAAAAGCTAGGTTTCTTTCAAATTTCTCTGTAGCAAGAGCTGCTTTACTATTTCTGATACCAAAAGCTAATCTGTCCTGAGAACCATGATAAGCACTTAAACTTTGGATGCCCATAAATGAAAGCTTAGAATCACTTACATTTTTTGTTAGTTTAATTTCGCCAATTTCAATAGGATTATTAGGAGTAGAACCTTTCTTTGGTGGATCTTCTTCTCCAATCATTCCTGTTGGATCATTAAATCTTATAGGATTTCCATAAACATATGAATACGGACTGTAAGCAAATTGTAATTCACTTAAAGGGTCGTGTACACCCCATCTACCAAGATCAGGCATATACATTCGCGCACCATAATCATACATACCAGTCTCCTGAAGCTCCTTGCCATTGTACTTGTAATTCTACAAGCATTCCATTGTAGGAAAATATTCTGAAAATGTGACACTCCATTTATTATCAAATCCTCCGTTAATAATAATATAATCAATTCCTTTTTTTAAATTAAACTCCATGCTTTCTTTTTTCTTAGATGTAATCTTTATCTTTTCCTCACTTTTAGCAATTCTAATTTGTCTATATCCGCAGGTATAGTTTTCAAAATTATAGCTTTTACCATTTATAGTAATAATATCGTCAATAAAAGCAGCGTTATTAAAAAATAATAAGACTTCGTCATCTTTTTTAAGAAATTCTTTTGGAATATTCTCCAAATAAGATTTATATGCAGCGCTATCTATTGCTGTTGCTTTCGTTCTATCCTGATAATAAAAATCAATATTATTTTGTGCAGAGCAACTATTGCTGGTCAGTAAAACCATTATTAAAAAAAATACTATTTTCATTGTTTTTTATTTTGAGGTAGTCTGAATGAGTTAGCTTTAATAGTTTCTTCCATTTTCTGTATCTGATTTTTATTAAATTCTGTACCTAACCCTTTCATTGAAGAGGTTGGGTTTTCATATGAATTCATCCTATTATTAATATTAGCAGGAGTATTTTCAACCCCTGAGTTTGCCTCCCAGATGTGTTCTGTACCAAAGGTATGGCCAATTTCGTGTGTAATCGTATCCGTATTTCCATTCTTTGCATTCACTGTTGCAGTAATAGGATTTCCAAGTGGGGCGTCTCCGAGAACCGTTCCTGAAGTAGTAGTACCGTCATCATTTACGACTGTTACAGATCGTCCTGAAAAAGTCATATCAATATTATAAGTAGCATTACTATCTTGAATAATTGTAAGATCGAATCCTTCTTTTTTAAA
>NZ_MAYF01000083.1 GCF_001684955.1 Chryseobacterium contaminans
GATACTCCAACAGTTAATTTATATTTCGGAAAATGGTTTTTAATTAATCAGGAAAATGATAAATATTATTATTGTACCGATAGTGACAGGTTTTTTGAAATAGATAACACTGAAATAGTTGATCATACACCAATGGAAGATTCTGGTTTTAATGTAGATCATATAACAAACAAAGGGGATTTAACTTATATCTATACAGATAAGAAAGAATCTTCTTATTATATTTTAAAATGGATTGACAGAAATAAAGGAATCATATCATGTCAATTTAAAAAATATGAGCCCTCACTATTTATTAATGAAAAAAAAATAAAAGCCATTGAAAATAAAACCTGTCAAACAAAAAATAAATCTTGTGAATTAAACAATCTTTCAAGCAAATATAATTTTATAATAGAAGCAGGGGAGTTTTCAAATGAAAAAGATCAGAAACATCCTATTTCTGCTTGGATTATAATAATAGATAAAAAAAGTGGAAAAAAACAGGAAATACATTTTGAACCCAATTTATGGGCCGAATATAGTGATTTACCTTGCGATAGTTTTTTAGTAAAAGATTTTAATTTTGATGGTTTGGAGGATTTTGCAATCGTTTGGGATCAAGGAGGAAATGCAGGTAAATTGTATGAATATTATTTTCAAAATAAAGAGGGAAATTTCTCATCAACAGACTCGTTTCCTTTGCAACACAAAATATTGGCTGAAGATATTGATGCTTTGAATAAAACGATAAAAACACAAAGTATAGTCGGATGTTGTCATTTTAACTTAAACACTTATAAACTAAAATCCGATGGAAGCTGGGAGGCTTCTTCTGAACAACGAGAGTTGAATAAGAAATAAATTTATTAATATTTATAAACCAATACTTTCCTAAAAACTATATCTACAAGATATAAAATAAGGCCGCCCTACACTTTATAGGGCGGCTTTTATCTAAATATAATTTTTTAAATCAGAGAATACTGAGACCTGCGCTTCATGCTCTTTAGAAAGCTTTCCAAAGCCATATTCACAGAAGATAAACGGCAAGTTGTTGGATATGGCAGAGTCATAATCGGTTTGTGTATCCCCAACATATACAGAATCTTCGATGGATAAGCTATTTCTCTTCATGAGAAGCTGTATGTTTTCTGACTTTGTCTTTTTTGTACGTCCATGAGACTCAAAATCTGTGAAAAGGGTATTGAACTGATAATACTCTAAAAACGATTCAATATAGCCGTCCTGACAATTGCTTACAATGAACAGATTGTGTGTGTTGGCAAGGCTTTTCAAGGTCTCTTCAACATTGGGATACAGAATGCCGCCCTGTATCCCCAGTACTTTGTTTTCTTCAGCTACAACTTCAGAAAGAAGTTCCCGGATCTGCAGGTCGGAAATCCCGGGAACCATATCCTTCAGAATATCATGGGCCAGTAAACCCATATACTGATTCATGTCTTCCGGCTTCAGTTCCTGTTGTATCAGCTGATGTCTGCCTAAAACATCATTCCATATTTTGATGATCGTTGCTCTGGAATCCCATAAGGTTCCATCCAGATCGAAGATTAGATTTTTATAGCTCAACGTGTTTCTTGTTTAATAATGAATAATATCTTTTCAGATGTTATGAAGCAATTATGCAGCCATTATGGCGGGTTTAGAAGTTAAGTTTAATTAACAAAACGCATAGGTAAATACCTTAAAGCAAGCAAAATTTAATACTCTACCTCCTTAAAACATCTTAATGCCTACAATAATGAATAAGGTATTTATAAAATCATGCTCAATTGCACTCTTTTCCTTGCTTCATCCACTTCAGTTACCTTTACCCTAACATGCTGGTGCAGTTTTACCACTTCATTCACATCAGAAACAAAGCCATCTTTAAGCTGTGAAATGTGAACCAATCCGCTTTCTTTAATGCCAAGGTCTACAAAGCAGCCAAAAGCGGTAATATTATTGACAATTCCCGGAAGAATCATACCTGCTTTCAGGTCTTTAATGCTTTTTACATTAGGATCGAATTCAAATACCTTAGCAGCTTTTCTTGGGTCTAATCCGGGTTTTTCAAGTTCTTTTAAAATATCCTTGATTCCCAGAATTCCGATATCTCCGGTAATATAATTCTCCGGCTTTATCAGGGCAATTTTTTCTTTATTAGCAATCAGGTCATTGGTTTTAATGCCCAGATCTTTTGCCATTTTTTCTACAATGCCATACGCTTCAGGATGTACCGCAGAATTATCCAGCGGATTTTTTGAATTGGCTATCCTCACAAAGGCCGCCGCCTGTTGGAAGGCCTTTTCACCGAGTCTCGGAACCTTTTTAAGCTGTTTCCTGTCTTCAAAAGCACCATTTTCCGCTCTGTAATTCACAATATTTTCAGCCATTTTTTCTCCAATTCCCGAAACATAGCTTAATAAGGATTTGCTGGCCGTATTTAAATTGATGCCTACTGAATTTACACATTTCATCACAGTAGAATCCAGCTCATTTTTCAATTGAGTCTGATCCACATCATGCTGATATTGCCCGACACCAATAGATTTCGGATCAATTTTTACCAGCTCAGCCAACGGATCAGAAAGCCTTCTTCCAATAGAAACAGCACCACGAACGGTTACATCATAATTCGGAAACTCATCCCTGGCAATTTTGCTTGCAGAATAAACGGAGGCGCCCGCTTCCGAAACCACAAAAACCTGTAAAGGCTTGTCAAAAGCAATCTTCTTAATAAAAAATTCCGTTTCACGGCTCGCTGTTCCGTTTCCGATAGAAATAGCTTCAATATGGTAAGCATTCACCATAGAGCGGATTTTCTTCATGGCCATTCCGGACTCATTCTGCGGAGCGTGAGGGTAGAGGGTCTCATTATGCAGAAGATCTCCTTTCTCATCCAGGCAAACCACTTTACAGCCGCTTCTGTAACCAGGATCAATAGCCAGGATTCTTTTCTCACCCAACGGAGGAGCCAAAAGCAGCTGACTCAGATTCTCAGAGAAGATCTCAATCGCTTTTTTATCTGCTTTTTCTTTCGCTTCCTGTAAAGCTTCATTGGAAATAGCAGGCTCCAGAAGTCTTTTATAGCTGTCTTTGATCGCTAAAGCAATCTGTTCAGAACTTTCATTATCAGATTTGATGATGGCTTTTTCAATAAAACCAATGGCCTCTTCCTTATCGATACCAATATTTATCTTTACAAAACCTTCAGTTTCTGCTCTGAGCATTGCCAAAAGCCTGTGAGAAGGAGTTCTGCTGAGGTTTTCTTCCCATTCAAAATATTGCGAAAACTTCTGGGCATCTTCTTCCTCCTTTTTTGCTTTAACAACTTTAGAGGTAACAACAGCCTTACGCTGGAACAAACGACGCAGGTTCTTACGGACATACATATTTTCATTGATCCATTCTGCCATAATATCCCTGGCTCCCTGAAGCGCTTCTTCCTCGGAAGGGACCTCATTATTCAGATATTGGGAAGCCAGAAACTGGATATCGTTGTTTTTCTGGCTCATAATGATCTTGGCTAAAGGCTCCAGTCCTTTTTCCTTGGCAGCATCAGCCTTAGTTTTCTTGCGTTTTTTAAAAGGAAGGTATAAGTCCTCCAGCTCCTGCATATCAAAGCTTTCTTCTATTCTCTGCTGAAGTTCAGCACTTAGAGCACCCTGTTCTTCTATAGATTTTAAAATGGATTCCTTTCTTTTAACAATCTCTTCAAACTGTTTACTGATTTTGGCGATCTGCTCAATCTGCGTTTCATCCAGATTTCCGGTTTTATCTTTCCTGTAACGGGAAATAAAAGGAATGGTACAGTCTTCTGCTAATAATTGTAAAGTATTGTTGATGCTCTTCTCAGAAATATCGAGCTGCTTCTGTATAAATTCTACGGTCGTCATTGTTCTGTTTTCGGAAGGCTAAAATAGGGTTTTGAAGCGAGAAAAAGCCTGAATCGCCTCCTAAAATTTGAATTGAAAAGTTAGATAATAAAAATCCCCCGTATTGGAAGACGAGGGGGCTTAAATGTTTTCACAACGGAATAATCCTTATTGTGAATTGCTTTTCAAAATTATTATTACAAATATAGAAGAAAAATCTTTTAGGTGATTACGGGAATCCGTATTTCGAATAATTTTTTTATTTCTATTTTTATATGGTATCTAAAAATTAATAATGATGAATAAAAATATACTTGGATTAGATTTAGGAACCAACTCTATTGGCTGGGCTTTGATTGAAGTTGATGAAAATAATATTCCTGTTAGGATTATTGCAATGGGTTCCAGGATAATTCCTTTGTCAACAAGTGATAAAGAAGAATTTCAAAGAGGATTATCAATTACTAAAAATCAGAGTAGAACAGTAAGTCGTACTCAGAGGAAAGGGTATGATAGAAAACAATTGAGAAAAAGTGATTTAAAGAAAATTCTGAAAAAATACAATATTTTTCCATCAGAAGAATTGTTGAAACTTCCAATGCTTGATTTATGGAAATTAAGAAGTGACTCTGCTAATCCTAATGAGGATATTTCTGCAGAACAATTAGGGCGCATTCTCTATATGCTGAATCAGAAAAGAGGTTATAAGTCTGCCAGAAGTGAAGCTAATTCAGATAAAAAAGATACCGATTATGTTCAGGCAGTAAAAGGGCGTTATGCTCAACTGAAAGATAGAGGGCAAACCATTGGACAATATTTTTATGAAGAACTTTCTAATGCTTTTTCAGACAAAAATAATCAGCAGTATTTTAAAGTCAAAGAAGAGGTTTATCCAAGAGAAGCTTATATGGAAGAGTTTGATACTATTATTAATGCTCAAAAAGATAAGCATGATTTTCTTACAGATAAAGTAATTCACCAATTAAGAAATGAAATCATTTATTTTCAAAGGAAATTAAAGTCTCAGAAAGGATTAGTGAGTATCTGTGAATTTGAAGGCTTTGAGAAAACTATTTTTGATAAGGAAAAAAACAAAAATAAGGTTGTGTTTGTCGGACCGAAAGTTGCTCCTAAAACATCTCCATTGTTTCAGCTTTGTAGAATTTGGGAAGTAGTCAATACAATTACCTTGAAAATAAAAAATCCGGAAGGAAGCAAATATAAATGGGGTGAGAAAATTCCAGATTTAAAAGAGAAAGAAATTTTAGCAGATTATTTATTCAGAAATGAAAGTCTAAGTTTTAATAAGCTTCTTGAAATTTTAGAAATAAAAAAAGAAGATGTATATGTAAATAAACAAATTCTTAAAGGTATTAAAGGAAATGAAACATATGCAGCTCTTCACAATGTTTTAGGAAGTAATGAACTTTTGAATTTTGATGTTTCTATTATTACTTCAAATCATACTGCTATATTGATAGATAAGAAAACAGGTGAGATCCTTGAAGAAAGAGCCGGTCTTGAACTTGATGCATCATTAGAGAAAGAACCATTGTATCAATTGTGGCATACCATTTATTCTCTGAAAGATTTAGATGAATGTAAAAGTGCGTTAATTAAAAGATTTGGTTTTGATGTGGACATTGCCGAAAAATTATCACGTATTGATTTTAATAAGCAGGCTTTTGGGAATAAATCGAATAAATCGATGAGGAAAATTCTTCCTTTTCTGATGGAAGGTTATAATTATTCTCAATCTTGCAGCTTGGCTGGTTATAATCATTCCAATTCTTTAACGAAAGTGGAAAGAGAGCAGCAAACTACTTTAAACCGATTAGAACTTCTTCCTAAAAATAGTTTACGACAACCTATCGTTGAGAAAATTCTGAATCAGATGATTAATGTAGTTAACTCAATTCTTGAGCAATACGGAAAGCCATCTGAAATTAGAGTGGAACTTGCCAGGGAACTTAAACAAAGTAAAGATGAGCGAAACGATGCCGATTTGCAAAATTCTAAAAATAAAAAACTGAATGAAGAAATAGGCAAAAGACTGGCTGAATTAGGATTGCCTGTAACCAAGCGTTATATTCAGAAATATAAATTCATATTTCCATCACTTAGTAAAAATCTGAAAGACGCTCACGTCAATAATCAATGCATTTATTGTGGGGAAACTTTTAATTTAACGGAAGCTTTGAGTGGAGATGCTTATGATGTGGATCATATCGTACCGAAAGCTTTATTGTTTGATGACTCACAGACCAACAAAGTTCTTGTTCATCGAAAATGTAACTCTACAAAAACCAATCAAACTGCGTACGATTACATTACTGCAAAAGGCGAAGAAGAAGTTAGGATATATTCAGAAAGAGTAGATGATTGGTTCAAAAGAGGAATTATTTCTTACAGTAAAATGCAAAGACTGAAAGTTTCACACAAAGAATATCTTGAAAGGAAAAAGCTTGGAAAAGAAACAGAAACAGATAAAAAACTTTGGGAAAACTTTATTGACAGGCAATTGAGAGATACCCAATATATTTCTCGTAAATCAAGGGAAATTTTACAAAAAGTATGTAATAATGTAACCACAACAGAAGGCGGAGTTACTGCAAAGCTTCGTAATTTATGGGGTTGGGATGACGTTTTGATGAATCTACAAATGCCTAAATACAAAGAATTAGGACAAACAGTCATCAGAGAATGGATGAGCGATCATGGAAAAAGAAAACATCAAAAGGAAGAAATAGAAAACTGGACTAAAAGAGATGATCATCGTCATCATGCCATTGATGCTCTGGTTATTGCCTGTACTAAGCAAGGTTTTATTCAACGAATAAATACTTTAAATTCAAGCGAGACAAAAGATTTGATGATTAAAGAAGTGGAAGAAGCTAAAATAGAATTTAATGAAAAGACTACACTTTTAGAAAAATATCTGAAGACTCAGAAGCCTTTTACTACACAGGAAGTAATGGAAGAGGCTGACAAAATTTTAATTTCTTTTAAAGCAGGTAAAAAAGTAGCAACAATAACTAAGTTTAAAGCAGCAGGGAAAAATAAAGAGACAGGTGTGATTGTTCCAAGAGGCGCTTTACACGAACAATCTGTTTACGGGAAAATAAAAGTGATTGAAAAAGATAAGCCTTTAAAATATTTGTTTGAAAACCCAGATAAAATTGTCAATTCCAGAATTAGAAATCTTGTTGAAACAAGGCTTTCTGAAAATGAAAATAATTCTAAAAAGGCTTTATCAACAGTAAAGAAAAACCCCATTTTTTTAAACGAAGAAAAAAATGAAATTTTGGAAAAGGCATCTTGTTACAACGATGCAACAGTACTGAAATATAAATTGCAAAATCTAAAAGCAAATCAGGTTGATGATATTGTTGATGAAAAAGTGAAATTTTTGGTAAAAGAAAGACTTACTCAATTTGGAAATAAAGAAAAAGAAGCTTTCAAGGACATTCTTTGGTTTAATCAGGAAAAACAAATTCCGATTATAACAGTTCGTTTATTGGCTCGTCCTGATGCTAATAACTTACAGACAATTAAAAAAGATAAAAATGGTAAAGATATTGGCTTTGTTTTGACAGGAAATAATCATCATATTGCCATTTATGAAGATAAAGATAATAAG
>NZ_MAYF01000084.1 GCF_001684955.1 Chryseobacterium contaminans
AACGGAATTCCCAGAAACATGCCTACTTTTCAAAAACTAATCGTTAATTTTGAGTGTGATTTTGATGAATCAAAAACCAATCTACTGAAAACACTGGAGGAATTCCGGGTAGCCTGTGAAAACAGAAAACTGCCGGGCAGCCACAGATTATTCGGAAACATGACTGAAAAAGACTGGGAATTTTTAGAATATAAACATCTTGATCATCACTTAAAACAATTTAATGTATGAGTTTTTTTGATAAAATATTCGGCGGAAATAATAATGAAACCCCTGATCAGAAATCGTTCTGGAAAAATATAAAGTCTGAAGAAGATCTGGATAAAGCCATTGCAAGTTCTTATCAGCATAAAATAGCTATATTCAAACATTCAACAAGCTGTTTTATCAGCAAGACAGTATTGAGGAATTTTGAAAAAGAAGTTGAAAATTCAAATCAGGAGGTAGAAATATATTACCTTGATCTTTTAGCTCACCGCCCTATTTCAAATAAAATTGCTGAGGATTTTGGTATAAGACATGAGAGTCCACAGCTGATTGTTATCGAGAACGGAAAGCCCGTTAATAGCGCTTCGCACCAGGATATTTCTTTAAGCCAGATCGTATAATGAAGAATATTAATAATTATTTAGCCAAAGTTTTAAATGTTCCGCTTCAAAGCGTGAACACCTGCAGCCTGCATTATGAAGTAAAAAAAATTCCTAAAAATCAGTTTCTTCTTCAGTATGGCGAAATATGCAGACATATATTCTTTGTAGAGAAAGGCCTTTTGAAAATGTATTCCATTGATAAAAATGGAAAAGAGCACATTATACAGTTTGCCCCTGAAAGCTGGCTCATTTCTGACCGAAGCAGCCTTTACTTCAATGAAAAATCCAATTATTATATAGAAGCAGTAGAAGATTCTGAAGTTTTGTTTCTTCATCCCGATTTCTTCAATAAGCTGGTAGAACAGTTTCCAAACAGTATTGAACGTAGTGATTTTCTGCTTCAGAAACATATCAGAAGTCTTCAAAACAGGATCAATTCTTTATTAGGAGAGACTGCTGAAGAAAGGTATATGAAATTCATTAAAATGTACCCGGACCTGCTTCTTAGAGTGCCTCAATGGATGATCGCTTCTTATCTTGGCATTACTCCTGAAAGCTTAAGCCGCGTAAGAAAAGAACTGGCAAGAAAGAACTTCGTTCCGGATAATAAATAAAAAGGCTGGAAGATGGGAGCGGTAAGCTGAAAGTTCTATTCAACATAAAAACAACTGATGTCTTTATCCTATCAATAAGAACTCATTAAAAGTCTACAATAACTTCCATCTTCCTTACTTCAAATAAATCCTTTTGGCAAGCTGACCAACCTGTTTAAGCTTTGCCTGTATTTCGTCTGACCATGGAAGTCCGATACAAAGTCTCATACAGTTTTCAAACTGATCCTGGAAAGTGAACATTCTTCCTGGGGCAATACTTATATTCTCTTTAATAGCAAGATCATAAAGCTCTGTAGTCCGGATTTTCTTATCAAATTCTACCCATAGAGACAATCCACCTTGTGGGCGGCTGGTTTTAGTTCCTTCCGGAAAATATTCAGCAATAGTCTGTACGTAGTTCTGATAATTACTCTGTAACGTCTTCCTAAGCTGCTGAAGGTGTTTTTCATATCTTCCGGACTTCAGGAAATTAGCAACGGCTTCATTCACAATGGAAATAGAAGATGTGGAATGTAAAAGTTTAAGCTTTAAAATCTTGTCTTTGTATTTTCCAGCAGCAATCCAGCCTACACGGTATCCTGGAGCCAATGTTTTTGAAATAGAACTGCAATAGAGAACATTTCCGTCCTTATCAAAAGATTTGCAGCATTTCGGACGGGTAGAACCAAAATAAAGATCGCCATACACGTCATCTTCAATCAGAGGAATATTATTTTCTGAAAGAATTTTCACGATTTCTTTCTTATTCTCATCGGGCATACAGCTTCCCAGCGGAGAATTGAAATTAGGAATCAAAAGACACAGATCGATTTTTGGAATCAGTTTTTTGAAGGCCTCAATTTCTATTCCGGTAGTAGGATGAGTAGGTAGCTCCAGAACTTTCAGCCCTAAACCGTTGGCCAGCTGAAGAATTCCCGGATAGCAAGGGCTTTCAATAGCAATGGTATCGCCTGGTTTTCCCAAGGCCATTAAACAGAAAGATAAGGCGTTCATTCCTCCGTTTGTAGTGATAAGATCATTTTCATGAAGATTTCCTGCCCATTGTAATGAGCGTACAGCAATCATTCTTCTCAGCTTTAGGTTTCCCTGTAGTTCTTCGTATTCTGTTCCGCCTTCTTTTAGCTCTCTTATAGCATGTACAATCTCTTTTTTCAGCTTTGCCTGGGGAAGAAGGTCTCCGGATGGAATTCCAATGGAAAAGAAGGTGATATCCTTTTTTCCCATATTTTCATAGACTTTACTGATCAGCTCATCGGGTTCGTCATTATTAGCAATCAAAGAAGGACGGCTCACTTCAGGAAGCGGAAGCTTTACAGATAACAACTGACTTACAAAATAGCCGGATTGCGGCTTAGATTCTACAAGTGATTGGGATTCAAGTTCAAGAAAAACCCGTTTTGCAGTGTTCATACTCACCTGATGCTCACTGCATAGCATTCTTACTGACGGAAGCTTATCGCCTGCCTTCAAAACCCCTTTTCGGATCTGATTGGCAATACCGGCTGCAATTTCTGTATATAAAAATTCTTTACTCATTTTTTTAACTGTGCTCATGCAAATATACAAAACTGATACTGTGATTGTTTATTTTTCCTGTTTAATTTTGTCTCATAATTAAAAGCTTATCAACATGATGACAAATACTATTTCGAAAGACCAGGCTGTAAGCGGATGGATCAATGGTTTTATAGGTGTATTGCTTTTCAGCGGTTCTATGCCGGCTACCAAACTTGCCGTAATGGAAATGAACCCTATATTTGCTACGATTGCCCGTGCAGTAATTGCCGGAATCCTGGCGCTTTCAGTTTTATTGATATATAAAGAAAAACGGCCGGCAAAAAATCAGTTATTTTCTCTGGGTCTGGTGGCCTTAGGATGTGTCATAGGATTTCCTTTGCTTTCTTCACTGGCATTGCAGTATCTTACTTCAGCTCATTCCATTGTATTTTTAGGAATGCTGCCTTTAGCTACTGCAATTTTCGGGGTTTTCAGAGGTGGAGAAAAACCACATCCTGTGTTCTGGATATTCTCTGTAATCGGAAGCCTTTTAGTTATAGGCTATGCATTTTCTCAGGGAATTTCAGCTTCTCCAGTAGGAGATATTCTTATGCTTCTGGCGATTATTCTATGCGGAATGGGGTATGCAGAAGGAGCAAAGCTTTCCAAAACATTAGGTGGATGGCAGGTTATTTCCTGGGCACTTGTTCTCTCATTACCGGTTATGCTTCCTTTGTTTTTCATATATTTCCCATCCAATGTAGAAGCCATAAGCTTTAGAGGTTGGTTTGGATTAGGTTATATTTCTCTGTTCAGTATGTTTATTGGGTTTATATTCTGGTATAAAGGTCTTGCCCAGGGCGGAATTACCACTGTAGGTCAGCTCCAACTGCTACAACCATTTTTCGGCCTTGCTTTAGCAGCTTATCTTCTTCATGAACAGGTAAGTATAGGAATGTTGGGAATTACAGTGGGTGTTATTCTCTGTGTTGCTGGAACCAAGAAATTTGCGAAATAATCAAAAATAAAGCATTATGACCCGAGTCATAAAAAAACGGTCTCGTAATAATCTACTTTTGACTTTTCACACACAAAATATACTATTATGAAATTTATCATGTCATTTATGCTTATAGGATTTCTTGCCTTAAGCTGTAAAAAAGAAACGCAAACAAGTACCGACATCAACATAGCTGATACTATCCGTACAGATACAGCTACACATCCTGCACCTGTGTCACCACCACTTCCTTCGGACACGCTTGGCACAAAAGACAGTACATCTTCAATGAACAAAAGGGATACAGAGAAAGCTACCCCTAACACGAACAGAAAAAAATAATTCTTTAACGCTATATTTGATAAAAACCCGTTTTCATCTCACTGAAACGGGTTTTGTTAACTCATCATCACGGATGAAATTAACTTATTCAAAAAATAAAAATAACACATTTTTAATGTTAAAAATAAACTAATAATATTAAAATTAAATAAAATGTATAATAAATTTAACTTTATTTAACTTATAAAATAAAGATTAAGGTTCGATATTTGTATGTATTTATTGTCAATTCCAGTGATATTTTTACTAAGATTAAGAAGAAGAAAACAACATAAAAAAAAAGCTATTATGGTTATTGACGAAAATATTTTATTTTCAGCAGGAGCTGAAATAAAAGAATATAATCCTACAGAAAATATTTTCTGTGAAGGAGACAATCCTCATTATTATTATCAGATTATTACGGGAGAAGTAAAACTAAATAATTATAATGAAGAAGGAAAAGAATTTATACAGAACTTCTTATCAGCAGGACAGAGCTGTGGAGAATCTATTCTGTTTATAGATAAACCGTATCCAATGAATGCAGAAGCTGTTACTGATTGCAGTATTCTAAGGCTTCATAAATCCACATTTTTCAATCTGTTAAATAAATCTCCAAAACTGTGTATGGAGGTCAGCAGCTTTTTATCCCAGCGTCTCTACTATAAATTTATTATGATGATGAACATCTCATCCCAAAGCCCGTCTACAAGATTAAAGGGATTAATGGATTATCTGAAAAGTTTTCAGGATGATGAAAGTCCCTATTCGTTTATGATTCCTTTAACGAGGCAGCAAATGGCCAGCCTTACGGGTCTTTGCGTAGAAACGGCTATAAGGACCATTAAACATATGGAAAAGGATAAGATCCTGAAAATTGAAAATCGTAAAATTTTGTATTAAGAAAAACTTTCCGGTACTAAGTTTTTACGATTTTTTCTATTAAAATTGATACAGAAAATGAAAACGATAAGCTGCATGAATATTGACGAAGGACTTCTGCACTCATTTGGAGCAGAAGCCAAAATCTATAAAAAACGTGAAATCATTTTTAAAGAAGGAGATCACGCGCAGTATTATTTTCAGATTTCAAAAGGAAAGATAAAACTTAATAATTACAATGAAGACGGAAAAGAATTTATTCACAATATCTTAGGAAAAAACCAGAGTTTCGGAGATCCGCTTCTTTTTTTGGATCATCCTTATCCTATGAATGCGATCTGCCTGGAAGCTTCTGAAATTATAAGACTGCCTAAGGGTAATTTTATAGAAATGCTGAAAAAGCATCCTGAACTCTCTTTGGAAATGAATGCCTGTTTCTCCCAACAGGTCTATTATAAATTTGTGATGATGCAGAATCTGTCTTCCCAAAATCCGATATTACGTCTAAAGGGATTGATGGATTATCTTAAAAGCTACCATGATGGTGACTGTACCCACTGCTTCACTATAGCATTCACGAGACAGCAGCTTGCTAATCTTACGGGATTACGTGTGGAAACAGTGATCCGTACCTTGAAAAAGATGGAGCAGGAAGGAGATATCATCTTTAAAGACAGAAAAATTTTGTATTAATATTAGCTAACATGACTCAGGTCATAAAAAAGTGATTTATTCAGTTGTACATTTGATATAACAATTTACAATACAATTCTTTAAACCTTAATAAAGGAACGAAAAAAGCATTTTAGCTTTTGGTCAATTTGAATTTATCGAAACTCAACCATTGCCGTCTAATACTAGTCACGGGCGGCAATACATCACTAAATATTAATATAAAAAATTCAGTTATGAACACTAGAAATTCAAGAAATCGTAGCCCAAGAGGACATTCACACTCACCGGAAAACCTGGAAGAAGTCTATCAGTTAGGATATGACCATGGTTTTAACGATGCATCGAGAGATGAAGATTATGACGATGATTTTTCAGAGTATGAAAATTATTTTGATGAAGACGGTGACGATTATGATGATGACTATGATGAAGATTACGACGACGATGATTATGATAATGACTACGATGATGATGACGATTATGACGATGATGAAGACGATAATGATTATGACCAAAGAGGCCGCAGTGGAAGAAGTTCCAGAGGAGGAAGCGGAAATGGCAATCAGCAGCGAGATAGCATGGGAAGATTTACCTCTGGAAGAGGAGGGTCTTCACGTAGCAGCAGCTCTCGTGGCGGTTCCCGTGGAAGATCGGGCTCTGGTTCCGGATCAGGTTCAAGGTCAGGCAATAGCAGATCTTCAGGAGACGGGACTTCAAGAAGAGGGTTTGCATCTATGAGTAAGGCGGAACGTACAAGGATCGCCAGAATGGGTGGACAGGCATCTCACGGCGGCGGACGGTCTTCCGGAAGATCCGATTCAGATAATTCAAGAGGAGGAAACTCCGGCAACGGTTCATCAGGTCGTAGTTCAAACTCCGGTTCTGGTACCTCAAGAAGAGGTTTTGCTTCCATGAGCAAAGCGGAACGTACAAGAATTGCCAGAATGGGAGGACAGGCATCTCACGGAGGCGGACGATCTTCGGGAAGATCCGGATTCGGAGGCAGACGTAATTCATAATTCTTTTTCCAGATTGCCTCTTTATCAAGTATAAAGGGGTAATCTTTCAACTTTAAACACCACTTCACATCATGCCCAATAAAATTTTAGAACCCAATACTACAGTTTCCACAAAAAAAGGAACAGCTGACAAGACAAGCATCAACGAAGATGAAATGAAGAACTCACCGCTTCACAAATTTTTTGTAAGTGCGCTTAAAGATATTTATTACGCTGAAAATGCTATTCTGGAAGCATTGGAAAAAATGCAGGAAGCAGCTACCAGCGAAGATTTAAAGGATGCTTTTGAAGATCATCATCTTCAGACACAGAAACATGTAAAACGCCTGGAAAAAGTATTCAAACTTATTGATGAAACTCCTGAAAAGAAAGAATGCAAAGCCATAAAAGGCATTATTGAAGAAGGCGAAGAAACCATTAAGTCTACAGAAGAAGGTTCTGCAACCAGAGATGTAGGGCTCATTATTGCGGCTCAAAAGGTTGAACACTACGAAATTGCAACCTACGGAGGGCTTGCTCAGCTAGCCATTACAATGGGACACAATAAAGCGGCCGATCTTTTGGAAAGAACTTTACAGGAAGAAGAAGATACAGATGCCGAACTTACGGAAATAGCAGAAACCTCCATCAATTTTGATGCGGAACAGGAAGACTAAACCAGCCTAATACAATAAGCCATATAGCTTGTTTTTCTATATGGCTTATTTTAAATCATGAACTCAAAATGTATATGGACTGTCAGACAATAATAAAGACTCTGAAGCACAAAAACTTCGTCAAGATCAACAATAACGGTCGATGTTTTGAAAATGGAGCCGCTGTTTATGCCAAGGAGATAGAAGATA
>NZ_MAYF01000085.1 GCF_001684955.1 Chryseobacterium contaminans
TTTTGAAAATGATACCGAGAAATTCAAAAATACAGTGGATGAAATGTTTAGGCCACAGCCCAGAACTGTAGTAAACAAAACAGGACAGCCTAAAATTGTTATGCTGTTTTGGGGAATTATTATCTTGGCCGTTGCCCTATATTTCCTGATAAAGGAATTTATTTAAGCCATTTTTTTCCTTCCGGGACACTTTTTACATCTTTTCCCTTTCTTGAATTTTTTGCAGCACGATTTCTTTTCACAGAACATCTCTTCATTATTGAATGCATACACAGGTGCCAATGGCGGAACTTTAAATGGGACAATCATATTCATGCTGCAAATATATTAATTTAGAATAAATATAATTAATAAAATTTCATAAAATTCTTAAAACCTGATGAATAGCTGCTTTTAATCACCTGTATATCCTAAAATTAGAAAAGAAAGACGGATAAACATTTCACAATTTCAAAGGTTAAACTCATTTTTTTATTAAACTAAAGCTTAGATAAAAAGAATTACAGTAAAATGTGATGAACATGATTTGTATTTTACAATTTTACCTTCATTTTGAATTTTTTTATACCATTGAACTAATTTTTAATGATTATTTCACTATTTTATTAATAAGAAATAGGTGGAATTGTTAAGTATTATTTATAAAATCAATATAATTAGTGTTTAAAATAAATAAAACCTTAACTGGTGATTGGTAAAAGCGAATTGTGTTGTAATAACTGAACAGCTTAGTGAATTATCTATAGATTCAGACTGTTGTACAATCATGTAAAAAATTGTAATTTTACCCATCTTTTTACAAACAAAATCTAATAAATAAAAATGAATACAGAACAGTTTGTGAGCCGTCACATTTCCCTAAATGAAGCCGATAAACAGGCGATGTTGGAGAAACTTGGCGTTTCTAGTATTGAAGAGTTAATTTCTCAAACCATTCCTTCTTCTATCCGTTTAGAAAAAGATCTTGAGATCTCAGCACCGCTTTCGGAATACGAAATGCTAAATCACTCTAAGGAGTTGGCATCAAAAAATACTGATTATACAAGTTATATCGGTTTCGGATACCACAATACACTTTTGCCGTCAGCAATTCAGAGAAATATCTTCGAGAATCCTAGCTGGTATACTGCATATACTCCATATCAGGCTGAAATTGCACAGGGAAGACTGGAAGCTCTTCTTAATTTCCAGACTGTAGTATGTGATCTTACAGGTTTTGGCCTTGCTAATGCGTCTTTGTTAGATGAATCTACTGCTGCTGCTGAAGCAATGCATATGTTCTTCAACAACAGAACTAAAGATCAGAAGAAAGGAGAAGCTAACAAATTCTTTATCTCTGACCTTGTTTTGCCTCAAACAATCTCTGTATTGAAAACAAAGGCTGAAGGATTAGGAATTGAAGTTGTTATAGGAGACCACAAAACTCATGCATTTGATGCCTCTTATTATGGTGTTTTATTACAATATCCTGGTAAAAACGGAATTGTTCTGGATTATACAGAAAACATCGTAGAATATAAAAAATTAGATCTTCAGGTAGCAGTTGCTTGTGATCCAATGGCATTGGTGAAATTGAAATCACCGGCTGAAATGGGTGCTGATTGTGCAGTAGGTACTACACAGAGATTTGGTATTCCATTAGGATATGGAGGTCCTCACGCGGCATTCTTTGCTTGTAGAGAAGAATATAAAAGAGATATTCCAGGAAGAATCATCGGGGTTTCTCAGGATATGTACGGAAAACGTGC
Organism: Chryseobacterium contaminans; assembly: GCF_001684955.1. GTDB lineage: Bacteria > Bacteroidota > Bacteroidia > Flavobacteriales > Weeksellaceae > Chryseobacterium > Chryseobacterium contaminans. The sequence goes on from NZ_MAYF01000085.1 coordinate 1,749, forward strand.
ATTAAGAATGGCATTACAGACAAGAGAACAGCACATTAAGAGAGAAAAGGCAACTTCCAATATCTGTACTGCTCAGGTTCTTTTAGCTGTAATGGCTGGTATGTATGCGGTTTACCACGGACCAAAAGGATTAAACTATATTGCTGACCAAATCCACTTTAAAGCAAATGCTTTAAAAGGAGGTCTTGCCGCATTAGGATATCAGGTAGTAGAAGAGCCAATCTTCGATACTGTGAAAATCACAATGGCTGAAGAAGAAAAAGGAAGACTGATGAGAATGATGCAGGATCACAGACTTAACCTTAATTACTTCACTGAAGGAGTGGTAAGTGTTGCAATCAACGAAAGTACTACATTGGAAAAATTAAACTATCTGATGGCTTCTTTCGCTCAGTTCAAAGACAAGCAGACTTTCAAATTAGAAATCAAAGAAGGATACAGCATTCCTGAAGAAAACCTTAGAAAGGACCAGATTCTTACAGAAGAAGTATTCAATAAATACCATACGGAAACAGAATTAATGCGTTATATCAAGCGTCTTGAGAGAAAAGATTTATCATTGACTCACTCAATGATTTCTTTAGGATCTTGTACCATGAAGCTAAACGCAGCAACTGAAATGCTTCCACTTTCATGGGCAGATTGGGGTAGTGTACACCCATTTGTACCGGTAGATCAGGCTGGAGGATATCAGCAGATGATTGCAGAGCTTGAAAAAGACCTTGCAACAATCACAGGTTTCGCCGGAACTTCATTACAGCCGAACTCGGGAGCTCAGGGAGAATATGCGGGATTAATGGTCATCAGAGAATACCATATCTCAAGAGGAGACCACCACAGAAATGTAGTATTGATCCCTCAGTCTGCACACGGAACTAACCCAGCTTCTGCAGCTATGGCAGGGATGAAAATCGTAGTCGTTAAAAACCTTGAAAACGGGGAAATAGACTTCGAGGATCTTAAAGCTAAAACAGAATTACATTCAGCAAACCTATCTGCTGTAATGATTACTTATCCATCTACTTACGGATTCTTTGACGCTAACATCAAAGAAATTACAAACTTAATCCACGAACACGGAGGACAAGTTTATATGGATGGAGCAAACATGAACGCTCAGGTTGGATTTACAAGCCCAGGAAACATCGGAGCAGATGTTTGTCACTTAAATCTTCACAAAACTTTCGCAATTCCTCACGGTGGTGGAGGCCCTGGAGTAGGTCCAATCTGTGTGGCTAAACACTTAGTGCCATTCCTTCCTTCCAATGCAAACATTAAAATCGGTTCTAAAGAAGCTATTGATGGTATTTCTGCAGCACCTTACGGTTCAGGATTAATCCTAAACATTTCTTATGCTTACATTAAGATGTTAGGAACAGATGGATTGAAAAAAGCTACGGGTCACGCGATCATGAATGCTAATTACCTGAAAGAAATTTTAGCTGAGCATTTCCCAATCTTATATTCAAACGAAAACGGAAGAGTAGCTCACGAATGTATCGTAGACTTCCGTCAGTTCAAAGCTTTAGGAATTGAAGTGGCTGATGTTGCGAAGAGATTAATGGATTACGGTTTCCACGCTCCTACAGTTTCTTTCCCGGTTGCAGGAACATTAATGATTGAGCCTACAGAATCTGAAAGTAAGGCAGAAATTGACCGTTTTGCAGAAGCTTTAATCTCTATCAAGCAGGAAATCGATGAGATTGCTAACGGACAGGCAGATCCTGTAAATAACGTATTGAAAAACGCTCCTCACACAGAACAATTGGTGATCTCTGATTCTTGGGATAAACCATACAGCAGAGAAAAGGCAGCTTATCCTTTAGAGTGGGTAAGAGAGCACAAATTCTTCGCTTCTGTATCAAGAGTAGATGAAGCTTACGGAGACAGAAATTTAGTATGTACTTGTGAGCCGATTGAAGCTTATATGTAATCAGAATTTTTTCTAGATATAACAAATCCCTTTCAGTAATGAGAGGGATTTTTGTTTTTATTCATAGTCATTGCGAGCAAAGCGAAGCAATCTCTTTAACGCAAATGTCGCAAAGATTTTTTTGACAACTAATTGTTTCAATGTTCGCAAAGGCGTTTCACTCAGCAAAGCTTAAGTGATGGTTTTTCCGACAAATTCGGAGACTTGTACGGCCATTGTCATTGCGAGCGTAGCGAAGCAATCTCAAAGCACGGATGATTTTTTACTTGCTTTTAATCAGTCCTTCAAGCCTTGCCATCATATCATCCTTTTCCTTCAGCATTCTTTCATAAAGTACAATTTTCTCTTCATGTATTTTGAGAATGGCTTCTACAGGATTGAAGATAGGATTCGTATTATGGGCATTGAATATTGAACCATTATCTAAAGAAAAAGTATTAGCGATAATATTTACAGCCTGTTCTTCATCAAAATTCTGGAATGCTTCAACAGGAATTTTTAAAACTTCAGAGATTTTTTGAAGAAGGGGATCTTCAATAGTTTCTTTCTGTTCCAATAATGATATTTTCTTTTGGTTCCAGTCATCACCTAAATCCAATGCTAAAGCTTCCTGCTTAATACCCAGCATTTCTCTGAATCTTTTTACATTTCTTCCCTGATGTACTTTCTGTTCCATTTGTGGTTTTAATCTTATTTGATGGTTTATGATGAGTAAAGATAGAAAATTGTGGTGGATATTAAAATGTGGTGCTGAAGAATTGTACCAATTTTTTTAATTAAAACAAAAACCTCCCAAAAATTGAGAGGCTCTGTGTATTATGTATTCTGTTATCTTCTCTTATAGCTGTAAGCCACCAAAATGGCTACTCCCATAGTAAGCACGGTGATCATTGAAATGGTTTCAAGTGAGATTCCGCTTTTCATCTGTGTGTTTTCTTTTTCACAAGAATAAAAGAATAATACTGCCAATAAAAGACAGCCCGAAAGTAATTTTCTGATCATAATTGCATTTATTTGGTTATTAATGTTTTATAATCAAAAAGTATACCGATTTTGTAGACTAAATAAAAAACTGTTTTTAAGGAGGATTAATGAATAGATTCGGTAATAAATATCTTTATTTTCCTTCGTTCCAATAATAGCTGTCCGGGTAGATTCTTGTCCCAAATACAGCCGTTCCAACGCGTACAATGGTGGAGCCTTCTTCTATGGCGGCTTCAAGGTCTCCACTCATTCCCATGGAAAGTTCCTTCATTTCTACATTGGGAATATTTTCAAGAATAATTTCCTGCTGTAGATTTTTAAGGATTTTAAAACAGGACCTTACTTTTTCTGTTTCTGCACTGAATAATCCAATAGTCATTAAACCTTTTATTTTCAAGGTAGAGAAGTCTGCAACTTTTCTGGTAAGTTCAATTGCTTCATCAGGATGAACTCCAAATTTACTTTCCTCATTCGATGTATTGACCTGAATAAAAACTTCGAGAGTTCTGTTATCGGCTGAAAGTCTTTGATGCAGTTTTTCTGCCAGTTCCAGGCGATCCAGTGACTGTACGCAAGTTACATCATATTTCAGAATATCTTTGATTTTATTGGTTTGAAGATGGCCGATAAAGTGATTGTTGTGAGGTATTTCTTTTAGATCTTCATATTTCTCCTTCAGTTCCTGAACTTTATTTTCTGCAATCAAGGTTTGTCCGTTTTCCAGGGCGATCTTAATACGCTCTGCAGAAACGGTTTTAGTGGCTAGCAGAAGCTGAACTTCATCTGGGTTTCTTCCTGCTTTTTCACAGGCATTTTGAATCCGGTTGTTGATGATTTTCAGGTTGTGAAGGATATCTTCTTTCATGACTGGATGGTTTCTTTAGCTTCCAGCTTCTGAATTAAAGCTGTTTTTACGGCTGTTAAAGCATGGTCTTTGGCTTCCGCAAATGAAATAGAGTATTTTCTTTCAATCGCTCTCATATCTTCTGGAAACTGGCTAAGCAGAGTATCATAGAAGGTATCCAGAAATTCAGCAGAAGGCATTTCATAATTAATTCTAAGCTGGAAACGTCTCAAGAGGGCAGTGTCAATAATTTCAGGGTGATTGGTGGCACAAAGTAAAAGCGCGTTTTCGGGATAATAATCAATAAGCTGAAGTAACGTATTCACAAGTCTTCTCATTTCACCTACATCCTTATCATCGCTTCCCCTTGCTTTACCAATCTGATCCAGTTCATCAAGGAAAAGAACGGATCTTTCTCTGGCTGCTTTATCAAAGATCATTTTAATATTCTGAGAAGTCTCACCAATTCTGGAGGAAACAATATTGCTTAAATTTAATATGATAATGCTTTTTCCTAGAGCACTGGCAATGGCTTTTGCTGTCATTGTTTTTCCGCATCCTGAGCTTCCCTGAAGAAGAATCTTATGATTTACAGGAAGACCATATTCGTGCAATTCCTTGCTGTAAGTGTGTTCTTTAATCAGTTGTACGAGCTGATCTCTGTTGGCTTTATTGAGAAATATATCGTTAAGGTTTACCTGTTCTTTATCTTGAATAATGAGGTTATACAGATTCATGATGACTATTAATGGTTCTTGAATCTAACAAAGATAAGGCTTTATTAAATGTTGTTAAGCATCCTGAACAGGAATAAACAGCTAGTCCAGAGAAAGGAGTGGCAATTATTATGAGTAATGAGGTAGTTTTATGAATTGTTTGAATGTTTTTATTATTCCTTAAAAAAAATAAATCCGAACAGATGTCCGGATTTATCATTTGGATATTAAAATTTGTTATGAAACTAAGATCTTTTTGTTATGTTTTTGGGCCCTTTTACCCCATTGGTAAAAGAGCGTCCTGATTTCTCAGAGTAAAAACATAAAACAATATAATTAGTATAGTTTTGCTATAGGCTTATTGATTTTAATAATTAGTTTCTTTCTCTTCTTACTGTCATGAAATAAGATGAGAATACTACTAAACATGTTGCGATACCGATATAAGTTATCATTTTGTATTATTTTTAATTATTTGATTTTTTTTTATTAATCTTTCAATTGCAATATTACAGCTTTCAAATCACGTGCCAAAGCAAATCACTATGATGTATATCAGTATGTTATAGGTGTTTTGTTTAAAATTTAAGAGATTTTAAGGTTGTATTCTGTTAATGTGTTATTGTGAATTTATTAATATATTTATTGTTTTGTCTTTAAAAAAATGTAAAAATGTTAATTATTTGGAGGCTTATATATTGGACTTGATAAAACAAACAATAAATAATGCTGTGCATAACAGTGTTTCTGGATGATATTTTTACCTGTAAAATTTCAGTGAGAAAGTGATTTCTATAGTAAGAAAATTTATTTTTATTGGTGATTGTATTTTGAATTTTTATGTCTGTTGTCAGGCTCTATATCATTTTTGTTATGCCAAAATTGAAAATATATTTTCTATTGGTCAGTGTGATGATGTTAAAAAGATTTGAATGTTTAAGTTGTGAAGGAACTTTTGGGAACAGGGGAGAGGTTTTTATTATTTTTGCATAAATAATACTTTATGGGACGCAGTTATCTTTTTTTGGCTTTGGCTATTGTGTTTGAAATCATAGCCACTACTTTTCTGAAGAA